>CAJNCH010000007.1:0-136695 GCA_905221225.1 bacterium | reverse complement strand
CGAACACAGAAGTTAAGCCCTAGAACGCCGGAAGTAGTTGGGGGTTGCCCCCTGTGAGATATGGAAGTCGCTTAGCTTTATTCCGCCATAGCTCAGTTGGTAGTAGCGCATGACTGTTAATCATGATGTCGTAGGTTCGAGTCCTACTGGCGGAGTAGTTAAGAAAAAGAGGTTTAGGCCTCTTTTTTATGTAATTAATAATCTATTTTGTGTTATTTGGTGTGAGATATTTTTGCTGAGTAAAGTTTCAGAGCCCTCCGTTTTCGAGCAAGGAGCTCTTTTTAGTACTTTAATCGAGGGTAGCGAAGAGGCTAAACGTGGCGGACTGTAAATAGGCTCCTTCGAGGGGTTCGCATCCTTCCGCTTCCATTATCTTAGTTTTTGAAATTTAGGTTGTAAATTTGTTTCTATTCTGTCAACTTTTCCTATTTTTTCTCTTGTTGAGGTTGGTATTTTAACAATTCAGGAGTTATTAATGATTAATTAAAATTTTTTGTTAGAATAAGATCATAAAAAGTAAAGGAGTGTATGCTTATGCTACAAAATATTTATGATCAGATGACTGATTTCTATGACAGTATCGAAGAAGAGTATGCTACTTTCTTTGGTAATAGTTGGGACTGGGAACATTTTCATTTTAAATTTTTGATTTATTATTTAGTTAGATATGGTATTGGGTGTCGTAGGGATTTTATCGTTTACCATTATCGTGTTGCTTATCGTTTGTATCTTGAAAAGATGATAATGAAACAAGGTTTTATTTCTTGTTGAGATAGTCTGAGTTAATTTCCGAACAAACTTACTTTTTTATGGCAATATAACAATAAATAGCTGGTAATTTTTCTAAAACATTTTTTAATAGTTGGAAATAGCAAATCTTACTATTGTTTCTTCTTGATAAAAAGGCGATTTTTTCTTATAATAAATTGTAAGATATAATTGCGGGTGAGATTCCTGCCATGTATGTGAGAAAGGAAGAGCCTGAGGGCTCAGACAAGATTATGACTTCAGTTGTTGTTGTAGGTACCCAATGGGGTGATGAAGGTAAAGGGAAGATTACAGACTTCCTTTCAGCGAATGCAGAAGTGATTGCGCGTTACCAAGGTGGTGATAATGCTGGTCACACGATTGTGATTGATGGTAAGAAGTTTAAATTGCACTTGATTCCATCTGGGATTTTCTTCCCTGAAAAAATCTCTGTTATTGGGAATGGTATGGTTGTAAATCCTAAATCTCTTGTGAAAGAGTTGAGCTATCTTCACGAGGAAGGTGTGACAACTGATAACTTACGTATTTCTGATCGTGCGCATGTTATTTTGCCTTATCATATCGAGTTAGATCGTTTGCAAGAAGAAGCTAAGGGCGACAATAAGATTGGTACTACAATCAAGGGAATCGGTCCAGCTTATATGGACAAGGCTGCTCGTGTTGGGATTCGTATCGCAGATCTTTTGGATAAAGATATTTTCCGTGAGCGTTTAGAACGTAACCTTGTTGAAAAGAATCGTCTTTTTGAAAAATTGTATGACAGTAAAGCGATTGCTTTCGATGATATTTTTGAAGAATATTACGAATATGGTCAACAAATCAAGAAGTATGTGACAGATACATCTGTCATTTTGAATGATGCGCTTGATAACGGTAAACGTGTGCTTTTTGAAGGTGCACAAGGTGTTATGCTAGATATCGACCAAGGTACGTATCCATTTGTTACGTCATCAAACCCTGTGGCTGGTGGTGTTACGATTGGTTCTGGTGTTGGTCCAAGTAAGATTGACAAGGTTGTAGGTGTATGTAAAGCCTATACGAGTCGTGTAGGAGACGGTCCTTTCCCAACTGAGTTGTTTGATGAAGTGGGAGAACGTATCCGTGAAGTTGGTCATGAATATGGTACAACAACTGGTCGTCCACGTCGTGTGGGTTGGTTTGACTCAGTTGTGATGCGCCATAGTCGTCGTGTTTCTGGTATTACTAATCTTTCATTGAACTCTATCGATGTTTTGAGTGGTTTAGATACAGTGAAAATCTGTGTGGCCTATGATCTTGACGGTCAACGTATTGACTACTATCCAGCTAGTCTTGAGCAATTGAAGCGTTGCAAGCCTATCTATGAAGAGTTACCAGGTTGGTCAGAAGATATTACTGGAGTTCGTAATTTGGAAGATCTTCCGGAGAATGCGCGTAACTATGTTCGTCGTGTGAGTGAATTGGTTGGCGTTCGTATTTCAACTTTCTCAGTAGGTCCTGGTCGTGAACAAACAAATATTTTAGAAAGTGTTTGGTCCTAAGAGATTTTTAAGATTTGTTTAAGATAGGTCGGGTATACTATAGACAGTTACAAGAAGACCTCCTAACTTGTTGTAACAAATATCCTAAACTTTTCTTTTTCATAATAATCTCCCTATAAAGTCACCGCATTCGGTGGCTTTTTTTGTCTTGGGAATCATGATATAATAATAAAATCGATAAGTAGGAAAAGGGAAATTGATGAATTATACAGTTGAAGAAAAAGAAAGCTTCATGAGAGAGGCATTGAAAGAGGCTGAGATTGCTCTTGAACACGATGAAATTCCAATTGGTTGTGTGATTGTCAAGGACGGAGAAATCATTGGCCGTGGGCATAATGCGCGTGAGGAACTGCAGCGAGCGGTTATGCATGCGGAAATTATGGCCATAGAGAATGCGAATCTGAGTGAGGAGAGCTGGCGCTTGCTGGATTGCACGCTTTTTGTGACCATTGAGCCTTGTGTTATGTGTAGTGGGGCGATTGGACTCGCCCGTATTCCAAACGTGGTCTATGGGGCTAAAAATCAGAAATTTGGCGCTGCTGGGAGTTTGTACGATATCTTGACAGATGAGCGTCTCAACCATCGTGTGGATGTTGAAACGGGAATTTTGGAAGATGAATGCGCAGCTATCATGCAGGACTTTTTTAGAAATAGACGGAAAAAATAATTTTTCTTTTAAAATGAATAGGAATGTGATATAATAAATAGTGGAGCAACAGTTCTGCGTGAAGCGGGTCAGGGGAGGAATCCAGCAGCCCTAAGCGATTTGAATTGTGTGCTCTTTTTTTCGTGCTTTTTCCGAATAAATAAGATAGAATAATCTAGAATAAATGATAATAGAAAAGAGAAAATTATGAAAATTCGTGGTTTTGAATTGGTTTCTACTTTTACAGATGAAAATTTATTGCCCAAACGTGAGACAGCGCATGCGGCTGGTTACGACTTAAAGGTTGCTGTGCGTACAGTTATTGCGCCAGGAGAGATTGTATTGGTTCCGACAGGGGTTAAGGCTTATATGCAGCCGACTGAGGTTCTCTACCTCTATGATCGTTCTTCAAACCCTCGTAAAAAGGGCTTGGTTTTAATTAATTCAGTTGGGGTCATTGATGGGGATTATTATGGCAATCCTGGGAATGAAGGGCATATTTTTGCTCAGATGAAGAATATCACAGACCAAGAGGTTGTTCTTGAAGTTGGAGAACGTGTTGTCCAGGCTGTCTTTGCTCCTTTCTTAATTGCAGATGGAGATGCGGCAGACGGCGTGCGAACTGGTGGATTTGGATCGACAGGGCACTAGGATGAAGATTATCTTTGTGCGTCACGGGGAGCCAGATTATCGTGAGTTAGAAGAGCGTTCTTATACGGGATTTGGGATAGATTTGGCACCCTTGTCTGATAAGGGACGGCAGCAAGCCCAGAAATTGAGCACCAATCCTTTACTCCCTTCAGCTGAAATAATCGTATCTTCTGCAGTCACAAGAGCTTTAGAAACGGCTTCTTATGTGGATTGTGTTATTGGACTTCCTTTGAGAGTGGAACCATTATTGCATGAATGGCAGGTCTATGAAAGTGGCACAGATAATTTTGAAAAAGCTCGTGCTATATTTCTAGAAAATAATGGGGAGTTACTTCCTAATAGTCCTATTCAATATGAGACAGCTGCAAAGATGAAGTCTCGTTTTCTAGAATGCATGGCTAAGTATCGAGATTACCAGACCGTGATAGTGGTAACTCACAACATGCTCATGCGTCAGTTTGTGCCAAATGAGAAGATTGATTTTTGCCAAGTGATTGAGTGTGAGTTAGAGATATAGAAAGAGGTTTATCATCGCAAAGAAAAAAGCGACATTTGTATGTCAAAATTGTGGGTATAATTCACCTAAATATCTGGGGCGTTGCCCCAACTGTGGGTCTTGGTCTTCTTTTGTAGAAGAGGTTGAGGTTGCCGAGGTCAAGAATGCGCGTGTGTCCTTGACAGGTGAGAAAACCAAGCCCATGAAACTAGCTGAGGTGACTTCAATCAACGTCAATCGAACCAAGACGGAGATGGAGGAATTCAACCGTGTACTTGGAGGCGGAGTGGTACCGGGAAGTCTTGTCCTCATTGGTGGAGATCCTGGAATCGGGAAATCAACCCTTCTCCTACAAGTCTCAACCCAGTTGTCCCAAGTGGGGACAGTTCTCTACGTTAGTGGGGAGGAGTCTGCTCAGCAAATCAAGCTACGAGCAGAGCGCTTGGGAGATATTGATAGTGAGTTTTATCTCTATGCAGAGACCAATATGCAGAGTGTTCGAGCTGAGGTGGAGCGCATCCAACCAGATTTTCTCATCATCGACTCCATCCAGACGATTATGTCTCCTGAGATTTCAGGGGTGCAGGGGTCTGTTTCTCAGGTGCGTGAGGTGACGGCTGAACTTATGCAACTGGCCAAAACCAATAACATTGCCATCTTTATCGTAGGTCATGTGACCAAGGAGGGAACCTTGGCTGGGCCGCGTATGTTGGAGCATATGGTGGATACGGTGCTTTACTTTGAAGGAGAGCGTCACCATACCTTTCGTATTCTGAGAGCGGTCAAAAATCGTTTTGGTTCCACTAATGAGATTGGGATTTTTGAGATGCAGTCGGGCGGTCTGGTTGAGGTCCTCAATCCGAGTCAAGTTTTCCTAGAAGAGCGTTTGGATGGAGCAACTGGTTCATCAATCGTTGTGACCATGGAAGGGACGCGTCCGATTTTGGCGGAGGTTCAGGCCTTGGTGACACCGACCATGTTTGGAAATGCCAAGCGTACGACGACAGGACTTGATTTTAACCGTGCTAGCTTGATTATGGCTGTTTTGGAAAAACGGGCAGGTCTTCTCTTGCAAAATCAGGATGCCTATCTCAAATCTGCTGGCGGTGTCAAATTGGATGAACCTGCGATAGACTTGGCCGTTGCTGTTGCCATTGCTTCGAGCTATAAAGACAAGCCAACTAATCCTCAGGAATGTTTTGTAGGCGAACTGGGCTTGACTGGAGAGATTCGGCGCGTGAATCGTATCGAGCAGCGCATCAATGAAGCTGCTAAACTGGGCTTTACTAAGATTTATGTACCTAAGAATTCCTTGACAGGAATTACTCCGCCTAAGGAAATTCAGGTTATTGGAGTGACAACGATTCAGGAAGTTTTGAAAAGGGTTTTTGCTTAATCTGTGACAAATCCTCTTAAAAATGATAAGATAGGAGAAATATTTGACTATCAAATTTTCGAGGAGGGAATCGTGTCGTATTTTGAACAGTTTATGCAAGCTAATCAGGCCTATGTTGCCCTACATGGGCAGTTAAATCTGCCACTTAAACCCAAAACCAGAGTAGCCATTGTGACCTGTATGGACTCTCGTCTGCATGTTGCGCAAGCTCTGGGCTTGGCACTTGGGGATGCTCATATCTTGCGGAATGCAGGTGGTCGGGTGACAGAAGACATGATTCGTTCGCTGGTTATTTCCCAGCAACAAATGGGGACAAGAGAGATTGTGGTGTTGCACCATACAGACTGTGGTGCTCAGACTTTTGAAAATGGCTCTTTTCAGGAGTATTTGAAGGAAGAATTGGGTGTCGATGTGTCAGATCAGGACTTTTTGCCCTTCCAAGATATAGAGGAGAGTGTGCGTGAGGATATGCAACTCCTTATCGAGTCTCCCTTAATACCAGATGATGTGATAATCTCTGGTGCCATTTACGATGTGGATACAGGAAGTATGACAGTCGTAGAATTATAAATACTTCATTTAGAAAGAAAGTGTATGAAGAAAAACAATATTTTATTTATTTTTATTTTATTGCTATGTATTGGTTTACAGTATGAAACCATCTACTATACGGACGGTTCGATGTCAGCTGCGGAATATGGACTAATGGGAGTTTCTATCTTTCTAGCTCTCTTTTACATGATTCCGGCTCTTTATTTCCTTTTCCGTATTGGGAAAAAATGGGAATTACCAAAGAATGCCTTGATTCTGTCTTTATTGGGTGGGATGTTTCTCTCAGGCTGGTTGTCTAGTTTTGCTAATACCTATATCCATGATTTACTGGGCGTTCTTTTCCCAGATAGTACATTTTTAAATGCCTTTGAAAGTGCTATTGTGGCTCCTTTGGTAGAAGAGCCCTTGAAATTGTTGCCACTTGTCTTTGTTTTGGCTTTGGTTCCTGTGCGAAAATTAAAATCTTTGTTTTTACTAGGGATTGCTTCTGGTTTGGGATTTCAAATGATTGAGGATATTGGCTATATTCGTACGGATTTGCCAGAGGGCTTTGATTTTACCATTTCAAGGATTTTAGAGCGTATCATCTCAGGAATTGCCTCTCACTGGACTTTTTCAGGTCTGGCTGTAGTGGGTGTTTACTTGCTTTACAGAGCCTATAAAGGGCAGAAGGTTGGCAAGAAACAGGGGTTTATTTTCCTAGCTTTAGCCTTGGGAACTCACTTCTTGTTTAACTCTCCTTTTGTAGAGTTGGAGACAGAGTTGCCTTTAGCGCTTCCAGTGGTTACGGCCATTACTCTCTATGGTTTTTATCAGGCTTATCGTTTTGTTGAGAAGCACAATGAGTTGATGAACTAGAATATTTTTTAAAAGAATGATGCATGGGTACAAATATGGTGCCCTTCTTTTATTTTTGATTGAAAAATAGTGTAAAAAGCGCTACAATGGTAGATGGAAAATCTTGTGAAAAGCACAAGCGATACATATATACCGGAGGAAATCATGTCTTTTTCTGATTTAAAGCTGTTTGCCCTTTCTTCTAATCAAGAATTGGCAGAACGTGTGGCGCAGGAGATTGGGATAGAGTTGGGGAAATCAAGTGTCCGCCAATTTTCAGATGGAGAGATTCAGGTCAACATCGAAGAATCAATCCGTGGGAAACACGTCTTTATCCTACAATCAACTAGTTCGCCTGTAAATGACAATCTGCTTGAAATTTTGATTATGGTGGATGCTTTGAAGCGTGCCAGTGCAGAATCTGTCAATGTTGTCATGCCTTACTATGGGTATGCACGTCAGGATAGAAAGGCGAGAGCGCGTGAGCCAATCACTTCAAAACTTGTCGCAAATATGCTTGAAGTAGCTGGAGTGGATCGTTTATTGACCATCGACTTGCATGCTGCGCAGATTCAAGGGTTCTTTGATATTCCTGTGGATCATTTGATGGGAGCTCCTCTGATTGCGGATTATTTTGAGCGTCGTGGCATGGTTGGTTCTGACTATGTGGTTGTCAGCCCAGACCATGGAGGGGTGACTCGTGCCCGTAAGTTGGCAGAATTTTTGAAAACATCTATTGCTATCATTGACAAACGTCGTAGTGTTGATAAGATGAATACTAGTGAAGTCATGAACATCATCGGTAAGGTCGAAGGCAAGACTTGTATCTTGATTGATGATATGATTGATACCGCTGGAACGATTTGTCACGCTGCAGATGCCCTGGCAGAAGCTGGTGCTGTTGAAGTCTATGCAAGTTGTACGCACCCAGTTCTTTCTGGTCCTGCTATGGACAATATCCAAAACTCAGCTATCAAGAAATTGGTTGTTTTGGATACCATCTATCTGCCAGAAGAGCGTTTGATTGATAAGATTGAGCAGATTTCAATCGCTCATCTCCTAGGGGATGCTATCGTGCGTATTCATGAAAAACGCCCACTTTCTCCACTTTTCAGTATTGAGAAAAAGATTTAATGCCCAAGCCTGAGATAATTCTCAGGTTTTTTTCGTTTCTTTTGCGAATAAATAGATAGTAACAGTGAATCTAGCAAACCTAGATTTAAAACTGTGGTATAATAAAAGGAGGAAAAGGATGATTCTAAGACATCCGGGCATTAGCCCAACCAATGACTTGGTAGCTAAGAAAATCTTTAGCAATCCAGAAATCACTTGTCAATTTATTCGCGATATGTTGGATTTACCAGCCAAAAATGTGACCATTTTGGAAGGAAGTAACATTCATGTCTTACCTTCCCTGCCCTACTCGGTGCAAGATTTCTATACTAGCATAGATGTCTTGGCGGAGTTGGATAATGGAACTCAAGTTATTATCGAAATACAGGTACATCATCAGAATTTTTTCATTAATCGTTTGTGGGCTTACCTTTGCAGTCAGGTCAATCAAAACCTAGAAAAAATTCGTCAGCGAGAAGGTGATACACACCAGAGTTACAAACACATCGCACCAGTATATGCTATCGCAATTGTGGATAGTAATTACTTCCAAGATGACTTGGCTTTTCACAGTTTTAGTATGCGAGAGGACACGACAGGTGAAGTCTTAACCATCACCAATAATGGCCAAGAAAACCATCTAGTCAAGATGGCATTCTTGGAACTAAAAAAATACAGAGAAACCAGCAAGGATAGCGTTCGCAAACCGTGGTTGGAGTTTTTCGGGAATAAACCCTTTACCCAGCACCCCGAGCGAGCCATTAGCCAGGCAGACCAACTGCTAGACTATAAAAGCTGGTCCGAGGAGGACAGGAAAATGTTTAGTCAACTACGTATGCGCGAAGAACAAGCCTTGTTAGCACAGGACTATGCCTTGGAAACTGCTAGGGCCGAAGGTATTGAACAGGGGTTAGAGCGTGGACTTGAACGTGGGAAAGTTGAAGGACAAATCTTTACCTTTCTAGATTTAGTACGCCAACATGTTTTAACTTCCGAATTTGCGAGTGAACAATTGGGTATGACGGTTGCTGAGTTTGAGTCACTATTGAAAGACCATCATAAATAAGACAGAAAAATACAGAGAAACCAGCAAGGATAGTGTTCGCAAGCCGTGGTTGGAGTTTTTCGGTAATAAGCCCTTTACTCAAGAACCCGAGCGAGCCATCAGTCAGGCAGACCAACTGCTAGACTACAAGAGCTGGTCCGAGGAGGGCAGGAAAATGTTTAGTCAACTACGTATGCGAGAAGAACAGGCATTGTTGGCTCATGATTATGCCTTAGAAACTGCTAGGGCAGAAGGCATTGAACAGGGGTTAGAGCGTGGTCTTGAACGTGGTAAAGTTGAAGGAAGAGTTTTTGCTTTTCTAGACATGGTTCGCCAAGGTCTCCTGACTTCCGAGATAGCAAGCCAGCAATTAGGCATGACCGTGGCTGAATTTGAGGCTTTATTATGAGTTCAATCTTTATATAGTAGAAAGTTTATGAAATGGCAAGTGTTATCCAAATACTTGCCGTTTTTACTTGACTTTTACAAGGGTTTGTAAGATAATACCAAGGAAGTAAGTTCTGTCTAACTATCTATATAGTTTAGATATAAAAGATATCATCTGAGGGATGAGTAGTTGCGAAATATCAACTTGGAGGCTAGAGTATTTCAGGGGGAATTTTTTCGCGAGTTAGTTTCCTTCTCCTTTTTTCGAAGAAATAGGAAAAAAGTTTAAAAAACATAAGAAAACTCTTGACAAATCCTGCAAATATTTATATACTGTATGGTAGTAAGATAGTCTTACGAAAAAATATTTTAAAGAAAAACAAAGGAGATAAAACGATGAAAAAAGTTTTATTGACAAGCGCAGTCGCTCTTGCAGCATTTGGTGCTGTTCAAGCTGTTTCAGCTGATAATCAAGTTCTTAAACCTGGTATGGTAGATCCACAAACTGGTAAAGTAGTTACTGTAGCAGGTACATCAGGAACTGTTAATAATTCATACAATGATGCATTTGTAAATGGTAAATTGGATGTGAATAATCTTCCAGCATACTCACGTTTTGGTAACTTTAATATTAAAGATGCATCAGTTACTCCAGTTGCTGAAGCTAAAAAACAAGGTGAACATTATGTTCGTGTAAACGTTGTAGATGCTAAAGGTAACCCAATCAAAGGTGTTGAAATTGATTTTGCAGTTCCTACTCCTAAAGGTGTTAAATATGTAACAGTTACTACAGATGACACAGGATCAGCTATCGTTACAAAAACAGCTAAAGTTAAAGCTGATGCAGCTGGAACTGAAGTAGACGCTGAACTTCCAGCAAGCTTCCCAGAAGGAGCAGTTGTAAAATATCGTCTAGTAAATTCTCTTGCTACAGATGGTAAAGATGTAGAATTTGTAGGTGAATTCACAGTTTCTGGAGATTTGTATACTAATGCAAATATCGTTGTTGCTACTCGTACAGATGTAACATTCCAAAGTCAATCTGCTAAAGGTTGGCAAAAAGATGCTAAAGGTCAATGGTCTTACTTGAAAGATGCTCAAGGAACTAAAGCAACTGGTTGGCTTAAAGATAATGGTACTTGGTACTACTTGAACGCTGAAGGCGTAATGCAAACAGGTTGGGTTAAAGATAACGGAACTTGGTACTACCTAGATGGTTCAGGTGCAATGCAAACTGGTTGGAAATATGTAGGTGGTCAATGGTACTACCTAGATGGTTCAGGTGCAATGCAAACTGGTTGGAAATATGTAGGTAGCCACTGGTACTACCTAAATGGTTCAGGTGCATTACTTGTAAACACAACTACTCCTGACGGTTACACTGTAAACGGAAATGGTGAGTTGGTATAATACCAATATATAAAAAAACTAGGAGATTTTTCTCCTAGTTTTTTCTTTTTGTCAAGTCTAGTTATTGGGGCATGAGGAATTGTATTAAAGATATGCTACATAAAGAGGATATTTTCTACTAGAGATAGTGAAGAACTTTTTTACTTTTAAATATTTCTACACTTTTTATGTTTTTTATTGCATTAATTATAGAAAAGGGATATAATGAAATAAATTTAATAGGTTAACAAAGGAGGTTTTCTTATGAAGAAAACACTTACAGGTATCTTGCTAGCTACTTCAGTGCTAGCTATAGGTGCAATTCAACCAGTAAGCGCTGCAAGTACAGGAACTGGTGCATCGTCCACAGGTGCTCAATCGACTTCATCATTTAAGGAAATTCATTTTGTGACATTTCAAAACGGTAGACCAGTTGATATCAAGGCAGCGGTTACAGGAGCAGCAACAGCTGATACAAGTCATCCAGTTATTGATAACTATATGTATACTACTAGTAGAGTAGAAGATGGAATTCTTTACCATATGTATGCTCCTACCAGTACCTCAGGTAATACTAGTAATGTCTCCCAAACAAACCCATATCGTAGAGATAATAACCAAACTAATGGTAGTGCTAATAACGGGGCAAGTAGTAACCAAACTAACGGAACTAATGCCAACCAAAATAATGGTGCTACTACTAACAATAGTACAAGTAGCGGTCAATTTAAAGCAGAAGGTGGTAAAGTCTACTTTATCAAGGACGGTAAAAAAGTTACTGGATGGCAACAAATTGATGGTAAGACCTACTACTTTGAAACTGATGGAGCAATGAAAAAAGGTCTATTAACCTTAGGTGATAAGCAATACTACCTAAATGAAAAAGATGGATTTAAACAGTTAGGATTGGTAAAAGTTGCTGACAAGACTTATTATTTCGTTGAAAATGGTGAGAAGAAAACTGGATTTATCAAAATAGATGAAAAAACTTACTATCTAAAAGATGGTGTTCTGACACCTAATATTGCTGTAATTGATGGTAAAAAATTCTTTATTGATAATGAAGGAAATCGTTCTGTTGGATGGAAGAAAATTGACGGTGACTGGTATTATTTCTCTAAAGAAGATGGAATGAAGACAGGCTGGCTTAAAGATGGCTCATGGTATTACTTGGATGAAACTGGTGTGATGAGAACTGGTTGGAAACAAGTTGATGGCAATTGGTACTATCTCAATGATTTAGGTGCAATGCAAACTGGCTGGAAACTTATAAATGGTAGTTGGTACCATCTTGACAGTTTAGGTAAAATGAGTACTAGATGGATAAAAGAAAATGGTACATGGTATTATCTTGATGGTTCAGGTGCTATGCAGACAGGTTGGAAACTTGTAGATGGTAAGTGGTATTATCTTAATGATTCAGGTGCTATGAAAACTGGCTGGTTGAAACAAGGTGGTACATGGTATTATCTTGATGGTTCAGGCGCTATGAAGACTGGCTGGTTCCAAGTTGGAGGTAAATGGTACTATGCTTATAGCTCAGGTGCCCTTGCTGTAAGCACTACAATCAATGGTTACACAGTAAATGCCAACGGTGAGTGGGTGTAGAAGTGTAAAATTTACCTTATAAAATGTAAATGATGAAAAGAAAATAAAAAGAAAGCTTATAAAATGGGCTTTCTTTTTCTGTTATGAGATATATATTTCAAAATTACAATAAGGATATATTTGTATAAATAAAATAACCTATTACTTGATTATATTTTTAGAAAGCGTTATAATGAATCCAAATAAAGTTCCAAAAAAGGGGTTTCAAATATGAATAAAAAGAAAATGATTTTGACTAGCTTGGCTAGTGTGGCTGTTTTGGGAGCTGCATTTGTTGCATCTCAACCGTCAGTTGTAAAAGCTGATGATTCTACAACAAGTCAACCTACAGCTACTAAACCTGCTGGAGAAACTGGAGCTACTGACACTTCTAAATCAGAAGTTACAAGTCCAGAAATTAAAAAAGCTGAAGATGACGCTAAAGCTACTGAAGCTAAAGTTACTGAAGCTCAAGCAAAAGTAGATACAACAACTACTGCAGCTAACGAAGCAAATACTAAACTAGAAGCTGAGAAAAAAGAAGCTGCTGATGCTGAAGTTGCAAAAACTGAAGCAGAAAAAGCTAAAAAAGCTGCTGATGATGAATTAGCTGCTGCTAAAACAAAAGCAGCAGAAGCTGATGCAAAAGCTAAAGAAGAAGCTAAAAAAGAAGAAGACGCTAAAAAAGAAGAAGCTGATTCTAAAGATGCTTTAACAAAAGCTTTAGATCAGTTAGAAGAAGCAATTGCTAATGATTCAAACATTGCTGATAAAGAAGCAGCAAAAAAAGCTGCTAAAGAATTAATTGATAAAGAAGGATTGTCAAAAGCAATTGAATCTGGTGAAATAACAGCAAAAGATTTACTTGCTGAGTTTACAGATGACAATGAAAAATCAGAAAAAAATGAAGCAATTGAGAAAAAATTAAGAGATAAAGAAGAAGCTAAAACAACTGATGCTGGAGCTTCTCCAGCAACAGAAGGAAAAACATCAGCTCTTCCAGAAGATTTAAAAGCTAAAATCGATGAAGCTGAAAAAGCTGATGCTGCTCGTCCTGCATCAGAAAAACTTCAAGATAAAGCTGATGATTTAGGTGAAAATGTTGATGAGCTTAAAAAAGAAGCGGATGCATTAAAAGCTGAAGAAGATAAAAAAGCTGATACATTAACTAAGAGAGATGAAACTCTACAAAAAACTAAAAAAGCTCTTGAAACAGCAAAAGCAAATGGTTCATCTGAAGAAATTGTTAAAATTTTAGAAGATGTTGCTAAAAAAGCAGAAGTAGCTCGCGATGCTGCACAAAATGACTTTGATCAAGCTGCTTCAGATACTAAAGTTGTTGCTGACGAACTAAACAAACTTACTGATGAGTACAACAAAACTCTAGAAGAAGTGAAAGCTGCTAAAGAAAAAGAAGCGAACGAGCCAGCTAAACCAGTAGAAGAAGAACCAGCTAAACCAGCAGAAAAAACGGAAGCTGAAAAAGCTGCTGAAGCTAAAGCAGAAGCGGATGCTAAAGTTGCTGAATTAGAGAAAAAAGTTGCTGAAGAAGCTAAAAAAGTTGAAGAAGCTACAGCTAAAGCTAAAAAAGAAGCTGACGATGTAACTGCTGCTCAAACTAAAAAAGAAGAAGCTGATAAAGCTAAAACAGATGCAGAAGCTGAATTAGCTAAAGCTAAAGAAGAAGCTGAAAAAGCAAAAGCAAAAGTTGAAGAACTTAAGAAAGAAGAAAAAGACAACTTAGAAGCTCTTAAAGGTGCTTTAGAGCAACTTGAAAAAGACGCAGAAGCTGAAATTAACAAAAATTCTAAAATCACTGACAAAGCTAAAGCTCTCGAAGAAGCTAAAGCTGCAATTGGTAAAGACGCTTTACTAAAAGCTATCGAAGATGGTGTCATCACAGCTACACAAGCTGCTAAAGAATTAGAAGATCAAAATGCGACTGCTGAAGCTACTAAAAATCAAAATCCTCAAGCAGACGAAATCGGCGCTACAAAACAAGAAGGAAAACGTCTTGCTGAGCTTCCAGCTGCTGATAAAGAAAAATTAGATGCTGCTTACAACAAAGAAGCTTCTAAACCAATCGTTAAAAAACTTACAGATATTGCTGATGATTTAGCTGAAAAAATCGAAAAATTAACTAAAGTAGCTGAAAAAGATAAAGCAGATGCTACTGAAAAAGCTAAAGTAGTTGAAGAAAAAAATAAAGCATTAGAACAACAAAAAGAAACTTTAGAAAAAGCTAAAACAGCTCTTGAAACAGCTAATAAAAATAATGCTGATCAAGATGTTAAGGATAAATTACAAGATGCTGTTACTAAATTAGAGGCTGCTGTTGCTTCTGCTAAGACTGCTGCAGATGAAGCTCAAGCTAAATTCGACGAAGTTAACGAAGTAGTAAAAGCATACAAAGATGAAATTGACAATCTAACTGATGATTATAATGCAACTCTAGGTTATATCGAAAACTTAAAAGAAGTTCCTAAAGATGAAGAACAACCTAAAGATTTCGCAGGTGGAGTAAATGATGATGAAGCACCTACTGGCGACGCTAAACAACCTGATGAGGTTCCAACTGTTCCAAATGCTCCTGAATTCAATGGTGGGGTAAACCCTGCTGACGCTCCTACAGCTGAAGAAAAACCTGAATTCACAGGTGGAGTGAACGATGAAGAAGCGCCTACAACACCAACAACACCAGAGTTCAATGGTGGTGTAAATGATGATAACGCTACTACTCAACCTAATAATCCAGAATTCAACGGTGGAGTGAATGATACAACACCTCCAACTGAGCCATCTAAACCAGGAGCATCAGTAGAAAAAGCTAAAGGTCCTAAAGATGAAATCGAACGTTTAAGAGATGAAATTGCCAAACTTGAATCTGATCTTAAAGACGCTGAAAATAATGGATCTGAAGATTACTTTAAAGAAGGTCTTCAAAAAGCTCTTGATGAGACTAAGAAAGAATTAAAAGAATTATTAGCTGCATGGTTAAACAATGTAACAGAGGTTCCTGAATTCACTGGTGGCGTGAACGCTGTTGCTCCTGCAGTAAATGAAGTACCAGAATTTAATGAACCATTGACAGGGCATTTTGATATTGCAGATTTAGGAAATCCTAATGCTGAAGCAATAGAAGAAGGTGAAGTTGGAGAAAGTAAACCAAAAGAAATTAAAGGTTATAAATTTGTTAGAACAGTTAAAGATGGCAACGTAACTAAACATTACTACCAAAAATTAAACACTCCAGCGACACATGGTACACCAGCGGTGACACCTGGAAATCCACCGCGTGAAAATTCTAATGCTACAGCTGTAAATGAACCTGCACTTGTACCAACTACACCATCAGCTCCTGGAACAGATGCTCCAGCTATGCCAACAGCTGAAACACCGACAACTCCTGCTGTTGCACCAACTGTAGTAGGTACTAACAAAGACAATACTTATCAAGCCCCAGCTGCGAAAGCAGATGATAAGAAAGAACTTCCAAATACTGGTGGAAAAGATAATGTTGCAATTGCATCATTAGGATTCCTTGGATTACTCCTTGGTGCCCTTCCATTTGTGAAACGCAAAAACTAAGGCTCTTTGTCAACTGTAGTGGGTTGATGAAAAGCTAAGATCTAGAAAGGACAAATTTCGTCCTTTCTTTTTTAATGTTCAGAGCGATAAAAATCCGTTTTTTGAAGTTTTCAAAGTTCCGAAATCCAAAGGCATTGCGCTTGATAAGTTTGATGAGATTATTCGTTGCTTCCAATTTTGCGTTGGAATAAGGTAATTGAAGAGCGTTGACGGTTTTCTCTTTGTTCTTTAGAAAGGTTTTAAAGACAGTCTGAAAAAGAGGATGAACCAGCTTAAGATTGTCCTCAATGAGTCCGAAAAATTTGCCTGGCTCCTTGTTCTGAAAGTGAAAAAGCAAGAGTTGATAGAGAATATAGTGGTGTTTCAAGTCTTCTGAATAGTTCAAAAGCTTGTCTAGAATTTCTTTATTGGTTAAGTGCATGCGAAAAGTAGGACGATAAAAACGTTTATCGCTAAGCTTACGACTATCCTGTTGGATGAGTTTCCAGTAGCGTTTGATAGCCTTGTATTCATGAGATTTTCGTTCAAACTGATTCATGATTTGGACACGCACACGACTCATAGCCCGGCTCATGTGTTGGACAATATGGAAACGATCCAACACGATTTTAGCGTTTGGAAAAAGCTGTTTAGCTAAGTCATAGTAAGGGCTAAACATATCCATAGTAATGATTTTCACCTGACAACGAACGGCTCTATCGTAGGGAAGAAAGTGATTTCGAATAATAGCTTGTGTTCTTCCCTCAAGTACAGTGATGATATTGAGATTGTCAAAATCTTGCGCAATGAAACTCATCTTTCCCTTGGTAAAGGAGTACTCATCCCAAGACATAGTCTTTGGAAGCCGAGAAAAATCATGCTTAAAGTGAAAGTCATTGAGCTTGCGAATAACAGTTGAAGTTGAAATGCCAAGCTGATGAGCAATATCGGTCATAGAAGTTTTTTCAATCAGCTTCTGAGCAATTTTTTGGTTGATGATACGAGGGATTTGATGATTTTTCTTTACTAGAGGAGTCTCAGCAACCATCATTTTCAAGCAATGATAGCACCTAAAACGGCGTTTTCTAAGGAGAATTCTAGTAGGCATACCAGTTGTTTCGAGGTAAGAGATCTTAGACGGTTTTTGAAAGTCATATTTCTTCATTAGACTTCCACAATCAGGACAAGAAGGGGCCTCATAATCCAGTCTAGCGATGATTTCTTTGTGGATATCCCTATTGATGATATCTAAAATCTTGATGTTTGAGTCTTTGATATCGAGCAGTTTTGTGATAAAATGTAATTGTTCCATATGAATCTTTCTAATGAGTTGTTTGGTCACTTTTCATTATAGATCTTATGGGACTTTTTTTCTACAACAAAATAGGCTCCATAAGACCCATAGGGGATTTACCCACTACAAGTATTATAGAGCCAAAACTAATTGGTTGAAGATATAAAAGAGAAGGATTTATGACCTTCTCTTTTTGTGATATGGACTATAGTGAGAGTTCTGTTGAAAAGAAGAAAAAAGTGAACAAAACGATGTTTCAGCTTTGTTCACTTTTATGTTATTCTATAAACTTACAATAGTGCCTCAAACTCAGCAACGGTCATGCCCAACTGTTCACTCGCAACCTCAGCTGTTAAAAGATGTTGGCGAACGAGATTGAGTAGCATAGACAAACTTCCTTCAACTTTTCCTTTTTCTTCAGCTTGTTCCAAGGCATAGTCCTGTGCTAACAAGGCTTGTTCTTCACGTCTGCGTTGTTCACTAAACATTTTCCTGTCCTCCTCGGCCCAGTTCTTGTAGTCCAGCAGTTGGTCTGCCTGGCTAATGGCTCGCTCCGGTTGTTGGGTAAAGGGTTTGTTCCCGAAAAACTCCAACCACGGTTTGCGAACCCTGTCTTTGCTGGTTTCTCTGTATTTTTTTAGTTCTAAGAACGCTATTACTAGTGATGGTCTTATAAGAGTGCCTCAAACTCAGAGACCGTCATACCTAATTGCTCACTCGCAAATTCGGAAGTTAAAACATGTTGGCGCACTAAATCAAGAAAGGTAAATATTTTCCCGCGCTCCAGTCCCTGTTCAATGCCCTCTGCACGACCACGCTCTAAGCCTTTTTCTTCAGCTTGTTCCAAGGCATAGTCCTGTGCTAACAAGGCTTGTTCTTCACGTCTGCGTTGTTCACTAAACATTTTCCTGTCCTCCTCGGACCAGCTCTTGTAGTCTAGCAGTTGATCTGCCTGGCTGATGGCTCGTTCAGGTTGCTGGGTAAATGGTTTGTTCCCAAAAAACTCCAACCACGGCTTGCGAATGCTATCTTTGCTGGTTTTTCTATATTTTTTTAATTCCAAGAATGCCATTTTGACTAGATGGTTTTCTTGACCGTTATTTGTAATAGTTAAGGCCTCACCTGTCGTATCCTCGCGCATACTAAAGCTATGAAAAGCTAAATCATCTGAGAAATAATTGCTGTCCACAATAGCGATAGCATATACCGGTGCGATGTGTTTGTAACTTTGATGAGTATTGCCTTCTTGCTGACGAATTTTTTCAAGGTTTTGATTGACCTGACTGCACAAGTAAGCCCACAAACGATTAATGAAAAAATTCTGATGATGCACTTGAATCTCAATGATTACTTGGGTGCCATTGTCCAACTCCGCCAAAACATCTATACTGGTATAGAAATCCTGCGCCGAGTAAGGTATGGAAGGCAAGACATGAATATTACTTCCCTCCAAAATGGTCACATTTTTTGCAGGTAAGTCCAGCATATCGTGGATAAATTGACAAGTGATTTCTGGGTTGCTGAAAATTTTCTTAGCAACCAAATCATTGGTTGGGCTGATGCCCGGATGACGTAATGCCATATTCTTTCTCCTTTCATTATAGCACATTTTCAAATCTAGGTTTACTGGATTCTCTGGCTCTATCTATTTATTCGGAAAAAGTGTGAAAATATTGGGTATGGCTCTTCCTAATGGTATTTTTCCCTGCTTTCCTTTATAATGGGTGTATGGATAAGAAAAAATTATTATTGATTGATGGGTCTTCTGTTGCTTTCCGGGCGTTTTTTGCGCTCTATCAGCAGTTGGACCGTTTTAAGAATGCGGCTGGCTTGCATACCAATGCGATTTATGGCTTTCAGTTGATGTTGAGCCATTTGTTGGAGCGGGTTGAGCCGAGTCATATTTTGGTGGCTTTTGATGCGGGTAAGACGACCTTCCGTACAGAGATGTATGCGGACTATAAGGGTGGTCGGGCTAAGACTCCTGATGAGTTTCGTGAGCAATTTCCCTTTATTCGTGAGTTGCTGGATCATATGGGGATTCGTCACTATGAGTTGGCTCAGTATGAGGCGGATGACATCATTGGAACACTAGATAAATTAGCTGAGCAAGATGGTTTTGATATTACCATTGTCAGTGGGGACAAGGATTTGATTCAGCTGACGGATGAGCATACGGTGGTTGAAATTTCCAAGAAAGGTGTGGCTGAGTTTGAGGCCTTTACGCCAGAATATCTTATGGAAAAGATGGGCATTACACCGACTCAGTTTATCGATCTCAAGGCGCTCATGGGAGATAAGTCGGATAATATTCCTGGGGTGACTAAAATTGGTGAAAAGACGGGTATCAAGCTCTTGCTGGAGCATGGCTCACTCGAGGGGATTTATGAGAATATCAATAGGATGAAGGCTTCTAAGATGAAGGAAAATCTCATCAATGATAAGGAACAGGCCTTTTTGTCTAAAACACTGGCGACCATTGATACCAAGGCACCGATTGAGATTGGTTTGGAGGATTTAGTCTATAGTGGTCCAGATGTGGAAAATCTTGGGAAATTCTACGATGAGATGGGCTTCAAACAGCTCAAGCAGGCTTTAAATATGTCGTCAGCTGATGTGGCTGAGAGTTTGGACTTTACTATTGTTGACCAAATCAGTCAAGATATGCTGAGTGAAGAGTTTATCTTCCACTTTGAACTCTTTGGTGAGAATTACCATACGGATGATTTGGTTGGTTTTGCCTGGTCTTGTGGAGATAAGCTCTATGCCACAGATAAGCTTGAGCTGTTGCAAGAGCCGATTTTCAAGGATTTTCTAGAAAAAACACCTCTGAGAGTGTATGACTTTAAGAAGGCTAAAGTTCTCTTGAATCGTTTGGGTGTGGATTTGCAGGCGCCTGCTTTTGATAGCCGATTGGCTAAATACCTCCTTTCGACTGTGGAGGACAATGAAATTGCGACCATCGCTAGTCTTTATGGTCAGACTTATTTGGTTGATGATGAGACTTTCTATGGTAAGGGTGTCAAGAAGGCCATTCCTGAACGTGAGAAATTCTTGGAGCATTTAGCTCGTAAGCTTGCAGTTTTGGTTGAGACTGAGCCTGTTTTACTTGAAAAACTCAGTGAAAATGGGCAATTAGAGCTTCTTTATGATATGGAGCAACCTCTGGCTTTTGTCCTTGCCAAGATGGAGATTGCTGGGATTACGGTCAAGAAAGAAACCTTGCTTGAGATGCAGGCTGAAAATGAGCTTGTCATTGAAAAACTGACTCAGGAGATTTACGAACTGGCTGGTGAGGAGTTTAATATCAACTCGCCTAAGCAGTTAGGAGTGCTTCTCTTTGAAAAATTGGGGCTACCTCTAGAATACACTAAGAAAACCAAAACTGGATACTCGACTGCGGTGGATGTCTTGGAACGCTTGGCTCCTATTGCGCCAATTGTTAAGAAAATTCTCGACTACCGTCAGATTGCTAAGATTCAGTCTACTTATGTGATTGGCTTGCAGGACTGGATTTTGGCTGATGGCAAGATTCATACTCGCTATGTGCAGGATTTGACCCAGACCGGGCGTCTGTCTAGTGTGGATCCAAACTTGCAAAATATCCCTGTTCGCTTGGAACAAGGTCGTCTCATTCGTAAGGCTTTTGTGCCAGAGTGGGAGGATAGTGTGTTGCTCAGTTCGGATTATTCGCAGATTGAATTGCGTGTTTTGGCGCATATTTCTAAGGATGAGCACTTGATTAAGGCTTTCCAAGAGGGGGCAGATATCCATACTTCGACAGCCATGAGGGTCTTTGGCATTGAGCGTTCTGAGGATGTGACTGCAAACGACCGTCGCAATGCCAAGGCTGTCAACTTTGGAGTGGTTTACGGGATTTCAGACTTTGGCTTGTCTAATAATCTGGGCATTAGCCGTAAGGAGGCCAAAGCCTACATTGATACCTACTTTGAACGCTTCCCAGGTATTAAAAACTACATGGATGAAGTGGTGCGTGAGGCGCGTGATAAGGGCTATGTAGAGACCCTCTTCAAGCGTCGTCGTGAGTTGCCAGATATCAATTCGCGCAACTTCAATATTCGTGGTTTTGCGGAGCGGACTGCTATCAACTCTCCTATTCAGGGATCGGCAGCAGATATTCTCAAGATCGCTATGATCCAGCTAGACAAGGCTCTAGTTGAAGGTGGTTATCAGACTAAGATGCTGTTACAAGTGCACGATGAAATCGTCCTTGAAGTTCCTAAATCTGAATTGGCAGAGATGAAAAAATTGGTCAAACAAACCATGGAAGAAGCCATTCAACTTAGTGTTCCCCTCATTGCAGACGAAAATGAAGGGGCAACCTGGTACGAGGCTAAATAAAAAGGGGGCTAGTCCTCCTTTTTTGTAGTAGAATTATGCAAGCCTTTTCAAAATATGCTATACTGATGAAAAAGGAGGATTTCTATGAGTCAAGAATTTATCAATCCAAGTGATGGCGTGATTCGTCAGTATCTAGCAACGAGTAAAATCCTTGCTGTAGTGGGGTTATCAGACCGTGAGGAAACAACGAGCAATCGAGTGACCAAGGAAATGCAGGCTCGGGGTTATAAAATTATCCCAGTCAATCCCAAGGTGGCAGGTGGTGATATCTTGGGTGAAAAGGCTTATGCTAGTCTAGCAGAGATTCCTTTTCCTGTAGATATTGTCAATGTTTACCGTCGCAGTGAGTTTTTGCCAGATGTGGCGCGTGACTTTCTCAAAGCTGATGCCAAGATTTTTTGGGCACAGCTAGGACTTGAAAGTCTAGAAGCGGAAGAGATCTTGCGTGCTGGTGGATGTGATGATATCGTGATGAATCGTTGCATCAAGAGAGAACACACACGCTTGATTGAGGAAGCATAAGAGAAAGGTAGCTGGTGGGCTACCTTTTGTATTAGAAAATGCCGATAAGGGTCTGCATACCAAGACTAGTGAGGATGATGGCAATCCAGCAGATGGCTCCGAGAACAATGGATTTTCCACTGGATTTGACCATAGCTACCAGATTGGTTTTGAGTCCGATAGCACTCATGGCCATGATAATGAGGAATTTGGAGAGTTGTTTGAGAGGGGTAAAGAAACTACTGGACACACCGAGAGAGGTCAGTAGGGTGGTTAGGAGAGATGCAAGGATAAAGTAAAGGATAAACAGTGGGAAGACTTTTTTCAGTTGTAAGCCTTGCTTATTTTTTTGTTCACGACTTTGCCAGTAGGAGAGAAAGAGAGTGATGGGGATAATAGCCAGAGTACGTGTGAGTTTGACAATAGTTGCGGATTCGAGGGTATTGGTCTGGTAGAGACTATCCCAGGCGCTAGCTGTGGCGGTTACAGAGGAAGTATCATTGACTGCAGTTCCTGCAAAGAGGGCGAAGCCGTCATTGGATAGATGAAGCCAGGTGCCGAGGGTTGGAAAGATGAGCGCAGCCAAGACATTGAAGAAAAAGATAACGGAGATGGCTTGGGCGACTTCCTTTTCCTTGGCGTGAATAACAGGCGCTGTCGCCGCAATGGCAGAGCCACCACAGATAGAAGAACCTACTCCAATCAAGGTAGCCAGTTTTGTGTCCAGTGCAAAGAAGCGCTGGAAGAGATAGGCAACAATCAAGGCTATTGAAATGGTGGACAGGATGACAGGGAGTGAAGATTGTCCGACTGCGAAGACTTGCGAGATATTGAGACCAAAACCAAGCAAGATAACGGCATACTGGAGTAATTTCTTGGAACTAAAGGTCAATCCTGCATCCAGTTGTTTATAAGACGAGAGAAAGGGATGGAGAAGCATGCCTATGAAAATTGCAAAGACAGGCGCGCCAATAACAGGGAAGAATCCTCCTAAGTACCAAGATAGGATGGAAATGAGAAGGCAGGCCAAGATGCCTGCTCCATTTTTTGATAGAAATGACATAAAAACCTCCAAATAGAATCTGTTACCATTATAGACCTGTAAAGAGGAAAAGTAAAATAGAAAGTGGAGCTAACAATTATTTGACAAGTAGTGCTAATTATGTAATAATAATCCTACAAGAACTGTAACGAAGTCTTGGCAAAAACAAAAATACCAGAGCTCCACCTCTGGTATTTCTTTTTGTCTAGTTACATTAAAACTAAACTCAGGTTATATTTTTTTGTCGCGCTTATCTAACCACTTTCTGACTATCCACTCAGAAATGACATTACCGGTAATAGTAATCAGTAATGGTGCTAGAATAACTGTAACGAAGATTAGCAAAAACTCACCTCCAAACTAAGTTCGTTAGTGGAGTTGCGACAAATCCATTTTAACATACTTCAATTTGTCATGCTAGCGTTATTCTATCATGTATTTTTGCGGTCGGGGGGCTTTTGTAGTATAATAGAGATACGTTTTGAAAGTAGGAGGTATCTATGGACTTAACTAAGCGCTTTAATAAACAGTTAGATAAGATTCAAGTTTCGTTGATTCGTCAATTTGACCAGGCTATTTCGGAGATTCCTGGGGTCTTGCGTTTGACTTTGGGGGAACCTGATTTTACAACGCCAGATCATGTCAAGGAGGCGGCCAAGCGAGCGATTGATCAGAACCAATCCTACTATACAGGGATGAGTGGTCTGCTGACTTTACGTCAGGCAGCCAGTGACTTTGTTAAGGAAAAGTACCAACTGGACTATGCTCCTGAAAATGAAATCTTGGTTACAATTGGGGCGACAGAGGCTTTATCTGCTACTTTGACGGCTATTTTGGAAGAGGGAGATAAGGTGCTTTTGCCAGCTCCTGCTTATCCAGGCTATGAACCGCTTGTCAATCTAGTTGGGGCAGAGATTGTCGAGATTGACACGACTGAAAATGGTTTTGTCTTGACTCCTGAGATGTTGGAAAAGGCCATTTTGGAGCAAGGAGACAAGCTCAAAGCAGTTATTCTCAACTATCCAGCCAACCCGACAGGAATTACCTATAGTCGGAAGCAGTTGGAAGCCTTGGCAGCTGTTCTATGTAAGTATGAGATTTTCGTTGTCTGTGATGAGGTTTACTCAGAATTGACCTACACAGGCGAAGCCCATGTGTCTCTAGGAACTATGTTGAGAGATCAGGCTATCATTATCAATGGTTTGTCTAAATCGCATGCTATGACAGGTTGGCGTTTGGGGCTGATTTTCGCTCCTGCGGCCTTCACAGCCCAATTAATCAAGAGTCACCAGTATTTGGTTACTGCCGCAAATACCATGGCTCAACACGCTGCGATAGAAGCCTTGACGACTGGTAAAAACGATGCGGAGCCTATGAAAAAGGAATACATCCAGCGTCGAGATTATATCATCGAGAAAATGACTGCTCTTGGTTTTGAGATTATCAAACCAGACGGGGCCTTCTATATCTTTGCTAAGATTCCTGCGGGCTACAATCAAGATTCCTTTGCCTTTTTGAAGGATTTTGCTCAGAAGAAGGCTGTTGCCTTTATTCCTGGTGCCGCCTTTGGGCGTTACGGGGAAGGTTATGTTCGCCTATCTTATGCAGCCAGCATGGAGACTATCAAAGAAGCCATGAAACGACTTGAGGAGTACATGAGAGAAGCATGATTCAGTCTATCACGAGTCAAGGCTTGGTGCTCTATAATCGCAATTTTCGGGAGGATGACAAGCTAGTCAAGATTTTTACAGAGCAGGCTGGCAAGCGCATGTTTTTTGTTAAACACGCTGGGCAGTCCAAACTGGCTCCTGTTATTCAGCCCTTGGTGCTAGCACGATTTCTCTTGCGAATCAATGATGACGGGCTCAGCTACATAGAGGACTATCACGAGGTCATGACCTTTCCCAAGATTAATAGTGATCTCTTTGTCATGGCCTATGCGACCTATGTGGCAGCTCTTGCAGATGCGAGTTTGCAGGATAATCAGCAGGATGCTCCCTTGTTTGCTTTTTTGCAAAAGACTTTGGAGTTGATGGAAGCGGGTTTGGATTATCAGGTTTTGACCAATATTTTTGAAATTCAAATCTTGACCAGATTTGGAATCAGTCTTAATTTTAATGAGTGTGTCTTTTGTCATCGGGTTGGTCAGGCTTTTGACTTTTCTTTCAAATATGGAGCCTGCCTCTGTCCAGAGCATTATCATGAGGATGAGAGACGTTGCCATCTAAATCCTAACATCCCTTATCTACTTAATCAATTTCAAGCCATTGATTTTGAGACCTTGGAAACCATTTCGCTTAAGCCTGAAATCAAGCAAGGGCTACGCCAATTTATGGATCAACTCTATGAAGAGTACGTTGGAATTCACCTAAAATCAAAGAAATTTATTGATTCCCTAGCAGACTGGGGACAATTACTAAAAGAGGAAAACAAATGAAAAAAATAGCAGTAGATGCCATGGGGGGCGATTACGCACCCCAAGCCATCGTTGAGGGGGTCAATCAAGCCCTGGCTGACTTTTCAGATATTGAGGTTCAACTCTACGGAGATGAAAGTAAAATTAAGCAATATCTGACAGCGACAGAGCGCGTCAGCATTATCCATACGGATGAAAAGATTGATTCAGACGATGAACCTACGAGAGCTATTCGGAAGAAGAAAAATGCTAGCATGGTCTTGGCAGCTAAGGCTGTCAAAGAGGGTGAAGCAGACGCTGTTCTTTCGGCTGGGAATACAGGTGCTTTACTAGCAGCAGGATTTTTCATCGTGGGTCGTATCAAGAATATCGATCGTCCTGGGCTTATGTCAACCTTGCCGACTATTGATGGGAAAGGTTTTGACATGCTAGACCTCGGTGCTAATGCGGAAAATACAGCCCAGCACCTCCATCAATATGCGGTTCTAGGCTCCTTCTATGCTAAAAATGTTCGTGGCATTGCGCAACCACGTGTTGGCTTGCTCAATAACGGAACAGAGAGTAGTAAGGGCGACCCGCTTCGTAAGGAAACTTACGAATTACTAGCAGCTGATGAAAGTTTGAACTTTATCGGAAACGTGGAAGCGCGTGATTTGATGAATGGCGTTGCGGATGTTGTCGTGGCAGATGGTTTCACGGGAAACGCTGTGCTCAAATCCATTGAAGGAACAGCTATGGGAATCATGGGCTTGCTCAAGACCGCTATTACAGGTGGTGGTCTTCGAGCGAAACTAGGCGCCCTCCTTCTCAAGGATAGCCTCAGAGGTTTGAAAAAACAGCTCAACTATTCAGATGTTGGTGGAGCAGTCTTGTTTGGTGTCAAGGCACCGGTTGTCAAGACTCATGGCTCAAGCGATGCCAAGGCTGTTTATAGTACGATTCGCCAGATTCGTACCATGCTAGAAACAGACGTAGTTGCCCAGACTGCGCGTGAATTTTCAGGAGAATAAAAGAGATGACAGAAAAAGAAATTTTTGATCGTATTGTGACCATTATCCAAGAGCGACAGGGAGAGGACTTTGTCGTGACAGAATCCTTGAGTCTGAAAGACGACTTGGATGCTGACTCAGTTGACTTGATGGAGTTTATCTTGACACTGGAAGATGAATTTAATATCGAAATCAGCGATGAGGAAATTGACCATCTCCAAAGTGTAGGAGATGTGGTTAAAATCATTCAAGCAAAATAAAGATAAGAAGTTCCAAGGCATTTGCTTTGGAATTTTTCTTTGGTTCAAGTGACCGTTTAGGAACAGATTTAGTCTTTCTAGGGACAGGAGAGATATGAAAACAAATAAAGGATATAATGGAGTCAGAAAAATCAATTTCCAAAAGGAGATAAGAAATGAAGATCAAATGAAAATATCAATTGATTTCTGATAAAACAAAAATGTTAATATAGTCACAATTTTAATTGACTTTCCTTTTTTACAGGACTATAATGTAGATATAAAAAAGGATTTATTTTATAGTTGGGGGAAGGTGATGGCTATGTGCTTTTGATAAACTAGTCTCTATCTTTTGTTCTTGGAAATTTTAGGAGTTCTATTTTGACTTCGTTTCTATTTGATTTTCTTTTTGGATTTATCTATTTTAGGAGGAAATGGCTATGAAAAAATCTAAACTACTCACACTTGGTTTTCTTGCAGGTGCTGGTCTGCTTTTATCTATCAACCAAGCACAGGCTGCAGATACTTGGGTTAAAAATGGTGCTGACTGGAATCTTTCACAAGATGGCAGTCTAGCTAAGGATAAATGGGTACAAAATGCTGGTTCTTGGTACCACTTCGATGGTTCTGGTAAAATGCAGACAGGCTGGCTCAAAGATGGTAACACCTGGTATTCACTAGCAGATAGTGGTGCTATGCGTACTGGATGGTACAAGGAAGGCAATACCTGGTACTCACTAGCAGATAGTGGTGCCATGCGTACAGGTTGGTACAAAGAAGGGTCTACATGGTACTATCTTCGTTTTAGTGGTTCTATGCAGACAGGTTGGGAGTTCATAGATAATAATTGGTATTATTTTGAACAATCAGGTGCAATGGCCTCTGATAGAGTTGTAAATTCTAGTGATGGCACAGGCTATATTCTCAGCAAGGATGGCCATATGTTCACTTTACAAAATAGCCCTTATAAAAATGGTGACATTGTTCGTTTAGGCGATGGATATGAATATCTGATTACAGCAAAATTTGACGGAAATAACTTTACTGATGTTATCGTGGATAAAAACACTTGGTATATCAAACCTGAGTTCAAGAAGCTTTCCGACAAATATGGAGATGAGGTTGCAAATACTACCTTAGCTTTAGTGGATAATAAAGAAGAAGGACAAGAAATTGATCCTAAGGCAGTTATTCGTAATTTTCAAAATCTACCAGGTCGATATTACTTTGGAGCAGATGGTCGTAGAGTATTACCACTTCCAGAGATGACAACTAGATCAGAAATCAAAAAAGTTGGCAATGATCTTTATCTAGAAGACTCAGGTGTACGACTTAGACTTCCATCTACTAACTTCACAATCAATAACAATAAACTATACCATTTAGATAATGGACAAGGTAAGCTTAAAACAGGTTACTTTGTATTGATTGATGACGGTATGTCTACAACCCACTATCATTTCCTTGTATATGCAGACCAATCTGGTGAGGTTCTTAAGATGAAACGCTTGCCATCAAGATTTTCAGATTATTTTGACAAAGAAATCGATGGTTTCTATGGTCAAAAAATTAAGATTACACAGCCAAATAAGTATGAATATTACAAGGTTCTTGTGGTAAAATAAATAGATAAGCAATATTCACAACGAATATAAAAAATAAAACGTGCAAATCATTTTCAAGAGGCTTTAGATTTCTTGTATTTTAAAAGAAACTAAAGCCTTTTGTGGATTTATAAGGGGATAGAGAGGATATAAAATTATGAAAAGGAGTTTGTCATGAAAATGAAAAATATATTTGTAGAATTGGAACAATTTGAAGATATTTACAGTTGGTGATATCTATTCCCAAAGCAAAGCTAGTGTTTTGCTACTAATGGGTTAATTAAACGGATTTATGATTATATTACTTGAATTTTTAGTGTTTATATTGATTTTAATCAATATTTTAGCTCCTCCGATTTATCTAGGTAGTCAACTCTCTAAAGCATTTTATGACAAACGTTCTATATTTCTTTTGGTAGTTTTTCAGCTATTTGCTACCTTCGTTTTTCCGAGTTTCTCGCATGTTGCTAATTTATTATTCTTTTATATAATATTTTGGATTGTGTTAAAGAAAAAGAAGAAGGAAGCTCTATTTCTTGCCCTTTATCTATTTGTGTTTTATCAAAGTATTCGATATTTGATTTTGACATTTATAATACGATTGATATTTGACTACTCTGAACTATCTGATTTTTTGCATAGTGGATTTAATTCTGTATTTAGTTTGATTTCGTTGTTTTTGTCTGTTGTCATTTTAAGACGATGGGGAATTGATTTCAATATCTTATTTTTAGATAAATTTCAATCGCTAATGATGAAAAGTTTGTGGATATTGTCCTTATTGTTTGGCTTCAGACTGTTTTCATCCATTATGTCTGGGGGATGTAACCCTTTCTACGTTCGTTTTGACACGACCATTTCTCTCCTGATTTTCATTCTCTTTTTCTCTTGGCTCTTTTATATCAAGCATTTGGAGCAGGCTTATCGTGATGATCAGACCATTCAGAGACAGGAAGAAGAAAATCGTTCCTTGCAAGGGATGGTGGATAAGCTGGGCCATCTCTATGATGAGGTTCGAGGTTTCCGTCATGATTTTGCAGGGATTGTCGCTAGCATGGAGCCTGCCATAGCGAATCAAGACATGACTGAGGTGTCTACCATTTATCAAGATGTTTTTCTAAAGACCAATGAAAAGCTGAGGAAGGCGGACTACACAGCCTTTAATCTTCACAATATCCATGACATAGCTATTCGCAATACCTTGGCAAAAGCCATGATTGTGGCAGATAATCAGGGAATTCATTTTAGTTTGGAGACGGTGGGGGTTGTCGAAGAGCTGGCATTGCCGATGTTGGAGGCTATCCGTATCCTCTCTATCCTCACGAAAAATGCCTTAGAGGCAGCCAGTGAGACGGAAAATCCGCAGATTCGGGTTGCTTTATTGGCAGGCGATAGGAGTGTCCGTTTTATCATTGAAAACACTCGTAAGAAAGAAGAACTGAATCCCAGCATTCTCAGTCAAAAGGGTTATTCGACCAAGGGTAACCACAGTGGACTGGGCTTAGCGACCTTGGAGGATATGGTTTTTCATTATGATTTGAACTTAGATACCCAGCTAGGAGAAACGACCTTTAGACAAGATTTAGAATTGCCATTTAAGGATGAGAAACGAGGGGGAGAGGAATGAGAATTTTAGTTTTGGAAGACGATAGAGCTCAGCAGGGACGGATAGAGCAGACTTTGCTAGATATCGGTCGCTCTCGCAATTTAAGATTGGAAATTGATATTGCCAAAAACTATGGGGATGTTGAGAAATATTCTCAGTATTTTGACCATTACCAGCTCTATTTATTAGATTTAGAGATTGATGGAGAGCGTGAACGGGGCTTTCAGGTTGCTCAACAGGTTCGGGAGCGGGATCCTTTTACAAGCATTGTCTTTGTGTCCACGCACTCGGAGGCTTTGCCTCTAGCTTTTCGCTACCACTTGTCTGCCTTGGATTTTATTTCCAAGGATCAGCCTGAGGAGGATTACCGTCATCAGCTGGAACGCTGTCTGGACTATGTACTGGCAGTGGACAAGAGGGAAAATATGCGTCTCTTTACCTATAGTTTTGAGGGAAGACGGGGCTTTACTCTGCCCTACCATGAGATTTTAGCCTTTGAAACTTCAGTGGAATCCCACCGTATCAAGGTCTATTATGCCAATCATTCTATAAAGACCATTTATGGCAGTCTCAAGGATATTGCTGCCAAGGCTGAAAAAGATTACTTTGCCTATGCCAATCGCAATACGTTAGTCAGTTTACAGGCTATTGAAGAGATGACTGCGACAGAAGTGACTCTGTTAGAAGGCTTGCACTTCCCCGTATCACGAACAGCCAGAAGAACCCTTAAAAAACACCTCAATGTCTAATATCTGTTAGACTTGAATCAATTTATCAATAAGAATGTCGGAAAATTTTCTGATATTCTTATTTTTTTGAATTCTTTTTCGAATAGATAGGTAAGAGGAAAAGGAAAGGAGCCTATTTCATGTATCTACCAATCTTGTATCCGTGGTTTATTAAGTTATTTTTTAAATAAAATTTAATTTAGTTGTACATTTTCGAAATTTTTTTCGAATAGATAAGTGAGAGGGAAAAAAGAAAGGAATAAAATAATGAAAGAACATTATTATGGATTTGTTGAGCTGACTTCGGAAGAATTGACCGATATTCAAGGTGGAGAAAATTGGACGAAGACACTTGCAGATTGGTACGTTGGATTTCGTAGAGGTTTTGGTTTTTAGGAGGATAAGCAATGAATGAAATGAATGATAAGTATACTATCCATATTTTTAGTAGGTAGGACGTTTGTTCTGCCTATTTTTATCCCAAAAGTGCAGTTGAGGTGTTTATTTGGAGTTTTACATATATTTTTGATAAAATAGGCGTAGAAATTAGGAAAGTTGAAGAAAAGGAATGAAGAAGGTTTTAAAATATTTTTTAGTATTTATTTTTCTATTTTTGATGAATATTTTCATCTTTAAGATACTAGCAACTCTGGGATTTCAGCTGACAATGAGTGAAAAGAGTTATATTGTACCACCGGTGTTTTCGATTATCGTTTTATATATGATTGACAAAAGAATTAGGAAGAAAAAGAAATGAATATATATTTTAGGCATGACATTTGTTCTGCCTATTTTCTTTATCCTAAAAGTGCATTTGGGAGGGAGATAGGCGCATTTGGGGAGGAAGTCCAGTTTTTGTTTGGGGATTGGGGTAAGATAGTTGTTATCAGATGATACTCTTCAAAAATCAAATTCAAACCACGTCAACGTCGCCTTGCCGTGTAGATGTTACTGACTTCGTCAGTTCTATCTACAACCTCAAAGCCGTGCTTTGAGCAGCCTGCGGCTAGTTTCCTAGTTTGCTTTTTGATTTTCATTGAGTATTAGGAAAAAGGAGATGAATATGAAATTTGGGAAACGTCACTATCGTCCGCAGGTGGATCAGATGGACTGCGGTGTAGCTTCATTAGCTATGGTCTTTGGCTACTATGGTAGCTATTATTCTTTGGCTCACTTGCGCGAATTGGCTAAGACGACTATGGATGGGACGACGGCTTTGGGCTTGGTCAAGGTGGCAGAGGAGATTGGCTTTGAGACGCGAGCGATCAAGGCGGATATGACGCTCTTTGACTTGCCGGATTTGACTTTTCCTTTTGTTGCCCATGTGCTTAAGGAAGGAAAATTGCTCCACTACTATGTGGTGACTGGGCAGGATAAGGACAGCATTCATATTGCCGATCCAGATCCTGGGGTGAAATTGACCAAACTGCCACGTGAGCGTTTTGCGGAAGAATGGACGGGAGTGACTCTGTTTATGGCACCTAGTCCAGACTACAAGCCTCATAAGGATCAAAAGAATGGTCTGCTATCTTTTATCCCTATATTAGTGAAACAGCGTGGTTTGATTGCCAATATCGTTTTGGCAACACTCTTGGTAACTTTGATTAATATTGTGGGTTCTTATTATTTACAGTCTATCATTGATACCTATGTGCCAGATCAGATGCGTTCGACACTGGGGATTATTTCTATTGGGCTGGTTATCGTTTATATTCTCCAGCAGATCTTGTCTTATGCTCAGGAGTATCTCTTACTTGTTTTGGGGCAACGCTTGTCGATTGATGTGATTTTGTCCTATATCAAGCATGTTTTTCACCTGCCTATGTCCTTTTTTGCGACACGTCGTACAGGGGAAATCGTGTCTCGTTTTACGGATGCTAACAGTATCATTGATGCGCTGGCTTCGACCATTCTTTCGATTTTCCTAGATGTGTCAACGGTTGTCATTATTTCACTTGTTTTATTTTCACAAAATACCAATCTCTTTTTCATGACCTTATTGGCGCTTCCTATCTATACAGTGATTATCTTTGCCTTTATGAAGCCGTTTGAAAAGATGAATCGGGATACCATGGAAGCCAATGCGGTTCTGTCTTCTTCTATCATCGAGGACATCAACGGTATTGAGACTATCAAGTCTTTGACCAGCGAAAGTCAGCGTTACCAAAAGATTGACAAGGAATTTGTGGATTATCTGAAGAAATCCTTTACCTATAGTCGGGCAGAGAGTCAGCAAAAGGCTCTGAAAAAGGTTGCCCATCTCTTGCTCAATGTCGGCATTCTCTGGATGGGGGCTGTTCTGGTCATGGATGGCAAGATGAGTTTGGGGCAGTTGATTACCTATAATACTTTGCTTGTTTATTTTACAAATCCTTTGGAAAACATCATCAACCTGCAAACCAAGCTTCAGACAGCGCAGGTTGCCAATAACCGTTTAAATGAGGTTTATCTGGTAGCTTCTGAGTTTGAGGAGAAGAAAACGGTCGAGGATTTGAGTTTGATGAAGGGAGATATGACCTTCAAGCAGGTTTCCTACAAGTATGGCTATGGTCGAGATGTCTTGTCAGATATCAATTTGACCATTCCCCAAGGTTCTAAGGTGGCTTTTGTGGGGATTTCAGGGTCAGGTAAGACGACCTTGGCCAAGATGATGGTTAATTTTTACGACCCAAGTCAGGGAGAGATTAGTCTGGGTGGTGTCAATCTCAATCAGATTGACAAAAAGGCCTTGCGCCAGTACATCAACTATCTGCCTCAACAGCCCTATGTCTTTAACGGAACGATTTTGGACAATCTTCTTTTGGGAGCCAAGGAGGGGACGACTCAGGAAGATATCTTACGGGCGGTTGAGTTGGCCGAGATTCGGGAGGATATTGAGCGTATGCCCCTGAATTATCAGACAGAATTGACTTCGGATGGGGCAGGGATTTCAGGTGGACAACGTCAGAGAATCGCTTTGGCGCGTGCTCTCTTGACAGATGCGCCTGTCTTGATTTTGGATGAGGCGACCAGCAGTTTGGATATTTTGACTGAGAAGCGAATTGTCGATAATCTTATGGCTTTAGACAAGACCTTGATTTTCATTGCTCACCGTTTGACCATTGCTGAGCGGACAGAGAAGGTTGTTGTCTTGGATCAGGGCAAGATTGTTGAAGAAGGAAATCATGCTGATTTGCTTGCACAGGGTGGCTTTTACGCCCATTTGGTGAATAGCTAGAAAGAGGAGAGGATGAAACCAGAATTTTTAGAAAGTGCGGAGTTTTATAATCGTCGATACCATAATTTTTCCAGTCGGGTGATTGTCCCCATGTCCCTTCTGCTCGTGTTTTTGCTTGGTTTTGCAACTGTTGCAGAGAAGGAGATAAGTTTGTCCACTAGAGCTACTGTTGAGCCTAGTCGTATCCTTGCCAATATCCAGTCAACTAGCAACAATCGCATTCTTGTCAATCATTTGGAGGAAAATAAGCTGGTTAAGAAGGGGGATCTTCTGGTTCAATATCAGGAAGGGGCAGAGGGTGTCCAAGTGGAGTCTTATGCCAGCCAGTTGGACATGCTTCAGGATCAAAAAAAGCAATTGGAGTATTTGCAGAAGAGTCTGCGAGAAGGGACGGATTACTTTCCAGAGGAGGATAAGTTTGGCTACCAGGCCACCTTTCGCGACTACATCAGTCAAGCAGGCAGTCTTAGGGCTAGTACATCGCAACAAAATGAGACCATCGCGTCCCAGAATGCAGCAGCTAGCCAAACCCAAGCTGAAATCGGCAACCTCATCAGCCAAACAGAGGCTAAAATTCGTGATTACCAGACAGCTAAGTCAGCTATTGAAACAGGTACTTCCTTGGCCAGTCAGAATCTAGCCTACTCTCTCTACCAGTCCTACAAGTCTCAGGGTGAGGAAAATCCGCAAGCTAAGGCCCAGGCTGTTGTACAGGTTGAAGCACAGCTTTCTCAGTTAGAATCTAGTCTTGCTACTTATCGTGTCCAGTATGCGGGTTCAGGTACCCAGCAAGCCTATGCGTCTGGTTTAAGCAGTCAATTGGAATCCCTCAAATCCCAATACTTGGCTAAGGTTGGTCAGGAATTGACTCTTTTAGACCAGAAAATCTTGGAGGTGGAGTCAGGCAAGAAGGTACAGGGAAATCTTTTAGACAAGGGGAAAATTACGGCGAGTGAGGATGGGGTGCTTCATCTTAATCCTGAGACTAGTGATTCTACCATGGTAGCAGAAGGTGCCCTACTAGCCCAACTCTATCCGTCCTTGGAAAAAGAAGGGAAAGCTAAACTCACAGCTTATCTAAGTTCAAAAGATGTAGCAAGGATCAAGGTCGGTGATTCTGTTCGCTATACTACGACTCATGATGCTAAGAATCAACTTTTCCTAGATTCTACTATTACAAGTATTGATGCGACAGCTACTAAGACTGAGAAAGGGAATTTCTTTAAAATCGAGGCGGAGACCGATCTGACTGCTGAGCAGGCAGGAAAACTTCGATACGGGGTGGAGGGTCGCCTACAGATGATTACAGGCAAGAAAAGTTACCTACGTTATTATTTGGACCAATTTTTGAACAAAGAGTAATGTTCGTGTTTTTGGAGTTATACTCAATGAAAATCAAAGAGCAAACTAGAAAACTAGCCGCAGGCTGTACTTGAGTACGGCAAGGCGACGTTGACGCGGTTTGAATTTGATTTTCGAAGAGTATTAAATGATTTTAAAACTGTGAGAAAGATACTTCTTGCAGTTTTTTCTTTACGATTTTTAGAGTTAATGTGTTATTTATTCGGTTAAATTCTTGTAATTTTGGTTTTTTTGTGGTAGAATGTGCTCAAGTAATACGAAAGGCGAACTTTAAAATGTCAAAACAATTGATCTATTCGGGAAAAGCTAAAGATATCTATACAACTGAGGATGAAAATCTTATTATTTCAACTTACAAGGATCAGGCGACTGCTTTTAACGGAGTCAAGAAGGAGCAGATTGCGGGTAAGGGAGTGTTGAATAATCAGATTTCATCTTTTATTTTTGAGAAATTAAATGCGGCTGGTGTAGCGACTCACTTTGTGGAGAAACTTTCGGACACGGAACAGCTCAATAAAAAGGTTGAGATTATTCCTTTGGAAGTCGTGCTTCGCAACTACACAGCTGGTTCTTTTTCAAAACGTTTTGGCGTAGACGAAGGTATCGCATTTGAGACTCCGATTGTCGAATTTTACTACAAAAATGATGATTTGGATGATCCCTTTATCAATGACGAGCATGTGAAATTCCTACAGATTGCAGATGATCAGCAGATTGCTTACTTGAAGGAAGAAACGCGTCGTATCAATGAACTTTTGAAAGTCTGGTTTGCTGAGATTGGGCTTAAATTGATTGACTTTAAGCTAGAGTTCGGTTTCGATAAGGATGGAAAGATTATCTTGGCAGACGAATTTTCACCAGATAATTGCCGTTTGTGGGATGCGGATGGCAACCACATGGATAAGGATGTTTTCCGTAGAGGTCTCGGAGAATTAACAGATGTTTATGAGATTGTCTGGGAAAAGTTGCAGGAGTTGAAATAACAACCTCAAGGTCGTTTGGGAACATTGCAAGAGCTGAAATAAAGGAATAAGGATTGATGGATAAACGTATTTTTGTTGAGAAAAAGGCTGATTTTCAGGTCAAGTCAGAGAGTTTGGTAAGGGAGCTCCAGCATAACTTGGGACTTTCAAGCTTGAAAAGTATTCGTATTGTGCAAGTTTATGATGTCTTTGATTTGGCAGAGAACTTGTTTGCACCTGCAGAGAAACACATTTTCTCTGAGCAGGTGACGGATCATGTCTTGGACGAAGCTACTGTGCAGGCGGATCTTGCTAACTATGCTTTCTTTGCCATTGAAAGCCTGCCAGGGCAGTTTGACCAGCGTGCAGCATCTTCACAGGAAGCCTTGCTTTTGCTGGGAAGTTCGAGTGACGTGACAGTCAATACAGCCCAACTTTACTTGGTTAATAAAGATATTGATGCGTCTGAGTTAGAAGCGGTTAAGAACTACTTGCTCAATCCAGTTGATTCTCGTTTCAAGGACATCACGACAGGGATTGCCAAGCAGGAATTTTCAGAGTCAGACAAGACCATTCCGAAATTGACTTTCTTTGAAAGTTATAGGGCAGAAGACTTTGCCCGCTACAAGGCCGAGCAAGGGATGGCTATGGAAGTGGATGATTTGCTTTTTATCCAAGACTATTTCAAGTCAATCGGGCGCGTGCCGACTGAGACTGAACTCAAGGTTTTGGACACTTACTGGTCTGACCACTGCCGTCACACGACTTTTGAAACAGAGTTGAAACAGATTGATTTCTCAGCATCGAAATTCCAAAAGCAATTGCAGGTGACTTATGACAAGTATATTGCCATGCGTGAGGAACTAGGTCGGTCTGAAAAGCCACAAACCTTGATGGATATGGCGACTATTTTCGGTCGTTATGAGCGTGCTAATGGACGTTTGGACGACATGGAAGTGTCAGACGAAATCAATGCTTGCTCGGTCGAAATCGAAGTGGATGTTGATGGTGTGAAAGAGCCATGGCTCCTAATGTTCAAGAATGAAACTCACAACCACCCAACGGAAATTGAACCTTTTGGTGGGGCTGCTACCTGTATCGGTGGAGCCATCCGTGACCCATTGTCAGGGCGCTCTTACGTTTACCAAGCCATGCGTATCTCAGGTGCTGGTGACATTACAGCACCGATTTCGGAAACTCGCGCTGGGAAATTGCCACAACAGGTCATTTCTAAAACAGCGGCTCATGGTTATTCTTCATATGGGAACCAGATTGGTCTGGCGACGACCTACGTTCGTGAGTATTTCCACCCAGGCTTTGTAGCTAAACGTATGGAACTTGGTGCAGTTGTTGGTGCGGCTCCTAAGGGCAATGTTGTCCGTGAAAAACCGGAAGCGGGTGATGTCATTATCCTCCTTGGAGGTAAGACTGGACGTGATGGTGTCGGTGGTGCGACGGGCTCTTCTAAGGTTCAAACGGTTGAGTCTGTAGAGACTGCTGGTGCAGAAGTGCAAAAAGGTAATGCTATCGAGGAACGCAAGATTCAACGTCTGTTCCGTAATGGCGATGTGACTCGTCTTATCAAGAAGTCTAATGACTTTGGTGCTGGTGGTGTCTGTGTAGCCATCGGTGAATTGGCAGACGGTCTTGAAATTGACCTCAACAAGGTTCCTCTTAAATACCAAGGCTTGAATGGTACCGAAATTGCCATCTCTGAATCTCAAGAACGGATGGCTGTGGTGGTTCGTCCTGAGGATGTAGATGCCTTCGTTGCGGAATGTAACAAAGAAAATATTGATGCTGTTGTGGTGGCGACAGTCACTGAAAAACCAAATTTGGTTATGCATTGGAATGGTGAAACAATTGTCGACTTGGAACGCCGTTTCCTTGATACAAACGGTGTGCGTGTAGTCGTTGATGCCAAGGTTGTGGACAAGGATGTCAAACTCCCAGAAGAACGTCAAACATCTGCTGAAACAATTGAAGTTGATACCCTTGCGGTATTGTCTGATCTCAATCATGCGAGTCAAAAAGGCCTGCAAACCATCTTTGACTGCTCGGTTGGTCGTTCAACAGTCAATCATCCACTTGGTGGTCGTCACCAACTCACACCAACTGAGGCATCTGTGCAGAAATTACCAGTTCAACACGGTGTGACTCATACTGCGTCAGTCATGGCTCAAGGATTCAACCCATATGTAGCTGAATGGTCTCCATACCACGGTGCTGCCTATGCGGTGATCGAAGCAACTGCTCGTTTGGTGGCTGCTGGTGCCAACTGGTCTAAGGCTCGTTTCTCTTACCAAGAGTATTTCGAGCGCATGGATAAACAAGCTGAGCGTTTTGGTCAGCCAGTAGCAGCTCTCCTAGGCTCTATCGAAGCTCAGATTCAGCTTGGCTTGCCATCTATCGGTGGTAAGGACTCCATGTCTGGTACCTTTGAAGAATTGACGGTGCCACCAACTTTGGTTGCCTTTGGTGTGACAACAGCAGATAGCCGTAAGGTGCTTTCTCCCGAATTCAAGACTGCTGGGGAAAATATTTATTACATTCCAGGTCAAGCATTGGCTCAAGAGATTGACTTCGATCTTATCAAGTCTAACTTCGCTCAATTTGAAGCCCTTCAAAAGGCTTACAAAGTAACATCTGCATCAGCTGTTAAATACGGTGGTGTCGTTGAAAGCTTGGCTCTTGCTACCTTTGGAAACCATATTGGTGCAGAGGTAATCCTGTCTGAACTTGAAAGTTCTTTAACGGCTCAATTAGGTGGATTTGTCTTCACATCTCCTGAAGAAATTGCTGGAGTAGAGAAGATTGGACAAACAAGTGCAGACTTTACACTCCTTGTCAACGGTGTGAAGCTAGATGGACACAAGCTTGACAGTGCCTTCCAAGGAAAACTGGAAGAAGTTTACCCAACAGAATTTGCCCAAGCGAAAGAACTGGCTGAAGTACCAGCTGTGGCATCAGATGTTGTGATTAAAGCTAAAGAAAAGATTGAGAAACCTGTGGTTTACATCCCAGTCTTTCCAGGGACCAACTCGGAATATGACTCAGCTAAGGCATTCGAAAAAGAAGGTGCAGAGGTTAACTTGGTACCATTTGTGACCTTGAATGAAGAAGCAATTGTTAAGTCGGTTGAAACCATGGTTGACAATATCGGAAAGGCTAACATCCTCTTCTTTGCAGGTGGCTTCTCAGCTGCGGACGAACCAGATGGTTCAGCTAAGTTTATTGTCAATATCCTGCTCAATGAAAAAGTGCGTGTGGGCATTGATAGCTTTATCGCTCGTGGGGGCTTGGTTATCGGTATCTGTAATGGATTCCAAGCCTTGGTCAAATCAGGTCTTCTTCCATACGGAAATTTCGAGGATGCCAGCAGTACTAGTCCAACCCTCTTCTATAATGATGCCAACCAGCACGTGGCCAAGATGGTGGAAACTCGGATTACCAATACCAACTCACCATGGTTGGCTGGTGTGCAAGTGGGCGATATCCACGCTATTCCTGTTTCGCACGGGGAAGGGAAGTTTGTCGTGACGGCTGAGGAATTTGCAGAACTCCGTGACAATGGCCAAATCTTTAGCCAATATGTTGACTTTAACGGCAAACCAAGTATGGATTCTAAGTACAATCCAAATGGTTCTGTCCATGCCATCGAAGGAATTACCAGCAAAAACGGTCAAATCATCGGTAAGATGGGCCACTCAGAACGTTATGAAGACGGTCTTTTCCAAAACATCCCAGGAAATAAAGACCAGCACCTGTTCGCGTCAGCGGTTAAATATTTCACCGGAAAATAAGACTTGCAGATTTTCTAATAGATAGTATCAGTAATGAAAAAGTCATGTAGATTTAGCTCATGGTGCTACACAAATAAAAATTAGGTATAAAAAATGACATACGAAGTAAAATCTCTTAATGAAGAATGTGGTGTTTTCGGTATCTGGGGACATCCAGATGCTGCTAAATTAACCTATTTTGGTCTCCATAGTCTTCAGCACCGTGGTCAGGAGGGGGCAGGAATCCTCTCTAATGATCAGGGACAGTTAAAGCGCCATCGTGACATGGGCCTTTTATCAGAGGTCTTCAGAAATCCTGCTAATTTGGATAAATTGACTGGGACTGGTGCGATTGGACATGTGCGGTATGCGACTGCTGGCGAAGCTTCTGTAGATAACATTCAGCCCTTCCTCTTCCGTTTTCACGATATGCAGTTTGGATTGGCTCATAATGGAAATTTGACCAATGCGGCCTCCCTCAAGAAAGAATTGGAAGATAGAGGAGCGATTTTCAGTGCGACTTCGGACTCGGAAATCTTGGCTCATCTCATTCGTCGCAGTCACAATCCTAGTCTGATGGGCAAAATAAAGGAGGCACTCAGCCTTGTCAAAGGTGGCTTTGCTTATATCTTGTTGTTTGAGGATAAGTTGATTGCGGCTCTTGACCCTAATGGCTTCCGTCCGCTTTCAATCGGGAAAATGGCTAATGGAGCGGTGGTTGTTTCCTCTGAAACCTGCGCTTTTGAAGTCATTGGTGCTGAGTGGATTCGTGATTTGAAGCCAGGTGAGATTGTGATTATTGATGACAAGGGCATCCAGTATGATAGCTATACAGATGATACCCAGTTAGCAATCTGTTCTATGGAGTATATCTATTTTGCTCGCCCTGATTCTAACATTCATGGTGTCAATGTCCATACGGCACGTAAACGTATGGGTGCCCAATTGGCGCGTGAATTCAAGCATGAGGCGGATATAGTGGTCGGTGTGCCCAATTCTTCCCTCAGCGCAGCTATGGGATTTGCGGAAGAATCAGGTTTACCAAATGAAATGGGACTTATCAAGAATCAATACACGCAACGAACCTTTATCCAACCGACTCAAGAATTGCGGGAGCAAGGGGTGCGGATGAAACTATCTGCTGTTTCTGGGGTTGTTAAAGGCAAGCGTGTGGTTATGGTGGATGATTCTATTGTACGTGGGACGACCTCTCGTCGTATCGTTCAGCTCTTGAAAGAAGCGGGTGCGACTGAAGTTCACGTTGCCATTGGTAGTCCAGCGCTAGCTTATCCATGCTTCTATGGAATTGATATCCAGACCCGTCAGGAGCTGATTGCGGCTAATCATACGGTCGAAGAAACTCGCCAAATCATTGGAGCGGACAGTCTAACCTATCTTTCTGTTGAAGGATTGATTGATTCGATTGGTATTGAAACAGATGCGCCAAATGGGGGTCTCTGTGTCGCTTACTTTGACGGCGACTACCCAACACCTCTCTATGACTACGAAGAGGACTACCGTCGAAGTTTGGAAGAAAAGACTAGTTTTTACAAGTAGATGGATAAAGACTCCCCATTAAAGGAAAGGAAGAGGAGATAAAAATTACAAATAAGAATGCATACGCTCCACGTCTCACTACTGACTAAAAGCTAAAGCGTTTGTCAGTAGACGCTTTCTCCTATGGGACCAAAGCTAGAGATCTGACTAGTATTTCTCAAAAAAAAGAAAAGGAATGAATAAAATGACGAATAAAAATGCTTATGCGCAGTCTGGTGTGGATGTTGAAGCTGGTTATGAAGTTGTTGAACGGATCAAAAAGCATGTGGCTCGTACGGAGCGTGCAGGTGTCATGGGAGCTCTAGGTGGCTTTGGTGGCATGTTTGACCTTTCAAAAACTGGTGTCAAAGAGCCCGTCTTGATTTCAGGGACTGACGGTGTCGGAACCAAGCTCATGCTGGCTATCAAGTACGACAAGCATGATACCATCGGTCAGGACTGTGTGGCTATGTGTGTCAATGATATTATCGCTGCAGGTGCGGAGCCTCTTTACTTCCTTGACTATGTAGCGACTGGCAAGAATGAGCCGGCTAAGCTAGAACAAGTGGTTGCTGGTGTGGCAGAAGGTTGTGTGCAGGCAGGTGCTGCCCTCATTGGTGGGGAAACAGCTGAAATGCCTGGTATGTACGGCGCAGATGACTACGATCTAGCTGGTTTTGCGGTCGGTGTGGCTGAAAAATGTCAAATCATTGACGGTTCAAAAGTGGCAGAGGGAGATGTTCTTCTCGGACTTGCTTCAAGTGGGATTCATTCCAATGGTTACTCTCTCGTCCGTCGTGTCTTTGCGGATTACACAGGTGAGGAAGTCCTTCCAGAATTGGAAGGCAAGAAACTCAAGGAAGTTCTTCTTGAGCCGACTCGTATCTATGTCAAGGCTGTCTTACCACTCATTAAGGAAGGGTTGGTCAACGGCATTGCCCACATCACAGGCGGTGGCTTTATTGAGAATGTCCCTCGCATGTTTGCAGCTGACTTGGCAGCTGAGATTGAAGAAGACAAGGTTCCAGTGCTTCCAATTTTCAAAGCCCTTGAAAAATACGGTCAGATCAAACATGAAGAAATGTTTGAAATCTTCAATATGGGTGTGGGACTTATGTTTGCAGTTAGCCCTGAAAATGTAAGTCGTGTCAAGGAATTGTTGGATGAACCAGTCTATGAAATTGGTCGTATCGTCAAGAAAGAAAACGAAAGTGTCATCATCAAATGAAAAAAATAGCGGTTTTTGCCTCTGGTAATGGCTCAAATTTTCAGGTGATTGCGGAACAATTTCCAGTAGAGTTTGTCTTTTCAGACCATCGTGACGCCTATGTGCTCGAGCGGTCAGACAAGCTTGGCGTTCTGTCCTATGCTTTTGAACTCAAGGAGTTTGAGAGCAAGGCAGACTACGAAGCAGCCCTTGTTGAGCTCTTGGAAGAACATCAGATTGACTTGGTTTGTTTGGCGGGTTATATGAAAATCGTCGGCCCAACCTTATTGGCGGCTTATGAAGGTCGAATCATCAATATCCATCCAGCTTACTTGCCAGAATTTCCAGGAGCTCATGGGATTGAGGATGCTTGGAATGCTGGTGTCTCTGAGAGTGGTGTGACCATTCACTGGGTGGACTCTGGAGTGGATACAGGAAAGGTCATCAAACAAGTCCGTGTACCACGGCTAGCTGATGATACCATTGACAGTTTTGAAGCTCGGATTCATGATGCAGAGTACAAGTTGTATCCGGAAGTTATTAGAGAATTGTTGGACAAGTAAATGAAAAAATGGTTGGAAACACTTGCCTTGATTACCTTGGCAATCATTCTACGTTTACTGGTAAATTTTTTCTTCCCAGAGATTCCCTATTGGGGGAGATTTTTACTGACAGTAATTTTGGGAGTCTTGGTAATCGTCTCCCTATACTTTATGAATCGAAAAATTCGTAGGTAGAGAGTTTGAAAATGAAAGGAAAAAACATGACTAAACGCGCCTTAATCAGCGTCTCAGACAAAGCGGGCATTGTTGAATTTGCCCAAGAACTTAAAAAACTTGGTTGGGAGATTATCTCGACAGGTGGGACCAAGGTTGCCCTTGATAATGCTGGGGTGAAGACCATTGCCATCGATGATGTGACTGGTTTTCCAGAGATGATGGATGGCCGTGTCAAGACCCTTCATCCAAATATCCACGGGGGACTTTTGGCTCGTCGTGACTTGGATAGTCACTTGGAAGCAGCTAAGGAGAACCAGATTGAGCTCATTGATCTTGTTGTGGTAAACCTCTATCCCTTTAAAGAAACGATTCTCAAACCAGACGTGACTTATGCTGATGCGGTGGAGAACATCGATATCGGTGGGCCATCTATGCTTCGCTCGGCAGCGAAGAATCATGCCAGCGTAACAGTTGTTGTAGACCCTGTTGACTATGATGTGGTGCTTAACGAGTTGTCAGCCAACGGCGAAACGACTTACGAAACCCGCCAACGTTTGGCAGCCAAGGTTTTCCGTCATACAGCGGCTTATGACGCCTTGATTGCAGAGTATTTCACAGCTCAAGTGGGGGAAAGCAAACCTGAAAAGCTCACTTTGACCTATGACCTCAAACAAGCTATGCGTTACGGTGAGAACCCTCAACAAGACGCGGATTTCTACCAAAAAGCTTTGCCAACAGACTATTCAATTGCATCAGCGAAACAGCTCAACGGTAAAGAATTGTCCTTTAACAATATCCGCGATGCGGATGCTGCTATCCGTATTATTCGCGATTTTAAAGACCGTCCAACGGTTGTAGCTCTCAAACACATGAACCCATGTGGGATTGGTCAAGCTGATGACATCGAGACTGCTTGGGACTACGCTTATGAGTCTGACCCAGTGTCTATCTTTGGTGGGATTGTCGTTCTCAACCGTGAGGTGGATGCTGCGACAGCTGAGAAGATGCATGGTGTATTCCTTGAAATCATCATTGCACCAAGCTATACGGATGAAGCGCTAGCCATTTTGACCAACAAAAAGAAAAACTTGCGTATCCTTGCCTTGCCATTTGATGCTCAAGAGGCTAGCGAAGTGGAAGCAGAATACACAGGTGTTGTCGGTGGACTTCTTGTGCAAAATCAAGACGTGGTCAAAGAAAGTCCAGCTGACTGGCAAGTGGTGACAAAACGCCAGCCAACTGAGACAGAAGCGACTGCTCTTGAGTTCGCTTGGAAGGCTATCAAGTACGTCAAATCAAACGGAATCATTGTAACCAACGACCACATGACACTGGGTGTTGGTCCAGGTCAAACTAACCGTGTGGCTTCAGTCCGTATTGCCATTGACCAAGCTAAAGACCGTCTTGACGGCGCTGTGCTTGCTTCTGATGCCTTCTTCCCATTTGCGGATAATGTGGAAGAAATAGCCAAAGCAGGTATCAAGGCTATCATCCAGCCAGGTGGGTCCGTCCGTGACCAAGAGTCTATCGAAGCGGCGGATAAATATGGCTTGACCATGGTCTTCACAGGCGTGAGACATTTTAGACATTAAGAACGTAAAGGAGAGAAAACAGTTTCTTTCCTTTTTTTGTGTAAAAACGCGGAGTGAAACAAGATTAAAACGAACGTTTGTGGTATAATATTAGTAAATAATTCGCAAAAGAGGTTGAGAAATGAAGCTGTTAGTTGTCGGTTCGGGTGGTCGTGAACATGCGATTGCTAAGAAATTGCTTGAGCCAAAAGAGGTAGAAAAGGTTTTTGTTGCTCCTGGGAATGATGGGATGACTCTGGATGGTTTGGAATTGGTAAATATCTCTATTTCCGAACATTCTGAATTGATTGAGTTTGCAAAAACCAACGATATTGCTTGGACCTTTATCGGTCCAGATGACGCCCTTGCAGCTGGTATCGTGGATGATTTCCATGCAGCTGGTCTCAAAGCCTTTGGTCCGACAAGATTGGCAGCTGAGCTGGAGTGGTCCAAGGATTTTGCCAAGGAAATCATGGTCAAATACGGCGTTCCGACAGCAGCCTATGGTACATTTTCAGATTTCGAGGAAGCCAAGGCCTATATCGAAAAGCATGGTGCTCCAATCGTAGTCAAGGCTGACGGTTTGGCCCTTGGGAAAGGTGTTGTCGTTGCGGAGACGGTTGAGCAAGCGGTCGAAGCCGCTCATGAGATGCTTTTGGACAATAAATTTGGAGACTCAGGTGCGCGGGTGGTTATTGAGGAATTCCTTGAAGGAGAGGAATTTTCACTCTTTGCCTTTGTCAATGGGGACAAGTTCTATATCATGCCGACAGCGCAAGACCACAAACGTGCCTACGATGGCGACAAGGGGCCTAACACAGGTGGTATGGGTGCCTATGCGCCAGTTCCACACTTGCCACAGAGCGTGGTTGACACAGCAGTGGAGACTATTGTCAAGCCAGTCCTAGAAGGCATGATTAAAGAAGGGCGCCCTTATCTGGGTGTTCTTTATGCGGGGCTTATCTTGACAGCGGACGGCCCTAAGGTTATCGAGTTCAACGCTCGTTTTGGAGATCCTGAAACGCAAATTATCTTGCCTCGTTTAACATCTGATTTTGCACAAAACATTACGGATATCCTCGATGGCAAGGAGCCAAACATCACCTGGACGGACAAAGGTGTGACTCTGGGTGTGGTTGTCGCATCCAAGGGTTACCCGCTAGACTATGAAAAAGGTGTCAAGTTGCCAGCCAAGACAGAAGGTGATATCATCACTTACTATGCAGGGGCTAAGTTTGCAGAAAATAGCAGAGCACTGCTCTCAAACGGTGGCCGTGTCTATATGCTCGTCACCACAGCAGACACCGTCAAAGAAGCCCAAAATATCATCTACCAAGAACTCGCTCAACAAAAAACAGAAGGCCTCTTTTACCGAAAAGATATCGGAAGTAAAGCTATTTGATAAAGGTATAAGAAAAAAGTGACGCAGTCGTCAAGTACGTTAATAGTCGTTTGATTTGCGAGCTAATATAGAACAATCACCGCTGTTGTGCAAGAACGATTGAATGACAATACAATCGTTCAGGGAAATTGGAAGACCTTGGGCTTCCGATTTAGGCATGAGACACCTTTGGTGGCTGCTGCCGTCCCTCACAACCTAAGGTGATTGAAAAAAGAAAGGAAAGAAAAGGAAAATCATGACCAAACCAATTATTTCCATCATCATGGGTTCAAAATCCGACTGGGCAACCATGCAAAAAACAGCAGAAGTCCTAGACCGCTTCGGTGTAGCCTACGAAAAGAAAGTTGTTTCTGCCCACCGTACACCAGACCTCATGTTCAGACATGCGGAGGAGGCTCGTAGCCGTGGCATCAAGGTCATCATCGCAGGTGCGGGAGGTGCAGCCCATTTACCAGGCATGGTAGCAGCCAAAACAACCCTTCCAGTCATTGGTGTGCCCGTCAAGTCTCGTGCCCTTAGTGGCGTGGACTCGCTCTACTCTATCGTACAGATGCCGGGTGGAGTACCAGTCGCAACCATGGCTATCGGTGAAGCAGGTGCGACCAACGCAGCCCTCTTTGCCCTCCGTCTCCTGTCAGTAGAGGATCAGTCTATCGCGACAGCATTGGCAGATTTCGCAGAGGAGCAAGGAAAAATCGCAGAGGAGTCTACCAATGAGCTCATCTAAAACAATCGGAATTATCGGTGGCGGTCAGCTGGGTCAAATGATGGCCATTTCTGCTATCTACATGGGCCACAAGGTTATCTCGCTGGATCCTGCTGCGGATTGTCCAGCTTCTCGCGTGGCGGAGATCATCGTGGCACCTTATAACGATGTGGATGCCCTTCGTCAGCTGGCTGAGCGTTGCGATGTCCTAACTTATGAATTTGAGAATGTAGATGCTGACGGTTTGGATGCGGTTATCAAAGAAGGTCAGCTTCCTCAAGGGACAGACCTGCTCCGCATTTCCCAAAATCGCATTTTTGAAAAGGACTTTCTCTTAAATAAGGCACAAGTGACAGTTGCACCCTACAAGGTTGTGACCTCAAGCCAAGATTTGGCCGAGATTGACCTGTCCAAGAACTATGTCCTTAAGACTGCGACTGGTGGCTATGATGGGCATGGGCAGAAAATTATTCGTTCAGCAGAAGATTTGGAAGAAGCCCATGCATTAGCCGATTCAGCAGACTGCGTTTTGGAAGAATTTGTCAACTTCGACCTTGAAATTTCCGTCATCGTGTCAGGAAATGGTAAGGACGTGATAGTCTTCCCAGTTCAGGAAAATATCCACCGTAACAACATCTTGTCTAAGACCATCGTGCCAGCCCGCATTTCAGAAAGTCTAGCTGATAAAGCCAAAGCCATGGCAGTGCGCATCGCAGAACAACTGAACCTGTCTGGAACCCTTTGTGTGGAAATGTTTGCGACAGCCGATGACATCATTGTCAATGAAATTGCCCCACGTCCACACAATTCAGGTCACTACTCAATCGAAGCCTGCGATTTTTCCCAGTTTGACACCCATATTTTAGGTGTTTTGGGAGCACTATTGCCATCTATTAAACTGCATGCGCCAGCGGTCATGCTCAATGTTCTCGGCCAGCACGTTGAGGCCGCTGAAAAATATGTCACAGAAAATCCCAGCGCCCACCTCCACATGTATGGTAAAATAGAAGCGAAGCACAACCGCAAGATGGGACATGTGACTTTGTTTAGTGATGTGCCGGATAAGGTGGTTGAGTTTGGGAAAGGGATTGATTTTTAGGACAAGCCTATGATACAAATTATCGTTAATGCTTTTGTTGAGAAGGATAGGACTGGGGCAATCGTGGAAGTCTTGTATGCTAGTAGTGATCACGAAAAAGTGAAAGCAAAGTATGAAGAGCTAGTTGCACAATATCCTGAAAACTATTTAGCCATCTATGATGTCCCGCTGGATACGGATTTGAACACACTTGATCACTACCCATCAGTATGGATTGAGAAAGAAGAGTTTGAAGGAAATGAGAAAGAAATATGACTTTTAAATTAGTTGATTCTTATGACGAAATTAAATCGGGTGATGATGGATATTATCTAATTCATAGTAATTGGGATGACTGGTTCAAATATGAAACTACTTATTCATTTTATATTAAGAAAGATGTATTTATAATAAACGTTGGCTCTCTGAAGATAGGCGAAATGGTGATGCTAGGAAGGGTTCCGCGCTTACCTTCAGAATTTGAAAACTTACCAGAAAACTTCTTCTCATTAGTTACAGATGAAAGCTTTTATTATGAAATTGATAGGGTAGCTAAGGAACAGAGAGAATATATTTTAACTTCTTTAAGGGATGTTGCCTTCAATAAAAGTTTGTATGAAAAAGCAAAGGATACAGATGTCTTTCAGGTTTCTTTAACTAGAGGTATATTAAGCTCGACAATTGAAAATAAATATTTTCGTTTAGCTGAAGGGAATACTAAATTATCAGACTATGATTTTTCGTTTAAAATGACAGAAAGTTGTTCATTGAATTTTAGAGTGAATCCTCAAAAATTTCCAGCTTCAAATATACATGCAATTATTGGGAGAAACGGGGTCGGGAAATCTTATCTATTAACAGAGATGGTTGACAGTGCAATAAATAACGATGAGCGATTTTCATTTAATACAGAGTATCAAGATAATTTTTTTTCAAATATAATCTCAGTAAACTTTAGTAATTTTGAAAATAAAAAATTATTTGAAGAGAGTGAAGATAGAAGTAATGGTTATTTATATTATCATTTATCAAATAAAACTGAAGCTAAAAAACCAGAAAAATGTAATTTTTTAAGGGAACAAGATGGAGAAACCATTAACTATGTCCCTGAGGGGTGGAATGCGGTATTTATTGAAAGTTTAAGGTTAACATTGAGAAAAAAACCTAAACTTTGGAGAGATTGTATAAACATATTGTATAGCGATCCTATTTTCAGCCAAACAGATGTTCATATACTTTCTGATACTTTTCAAACGTATTCAGATCTTCGTAGGTTCAACATGGAATCATATAAAATATTTAATGGTCTAAGTTCAGGACATAAGATTGTATTACTTACAATTACAAAGTTAGTTGAAATGGTATCTGAAAAGACATTAGTTATTCTAGACGAACCTGAACTACACTTACATCCACCATTGTTAAGTAGTTTTATAAGGAGCCTATCTCATTTACTTATAAAGGCAAATGGAGTTGCGATTTTGGCTACACACTCGCCAGTAATTCTTCAAGAGGTACAAAAAGATTGTGTTTATAAACTAACGAGAGATATTAAATCTGATGTGATGGATGCTCATAGGCCAGATATAGAGACCTTCGCTCAGGATATAGGAAGTCTTACTTTCGAGGTTTTCGGTTTAGAGACTAAAGAATCAGGTTTTTATACTCTTATCAATCAAATAGCCAATGAAGGTCTTGACTTTGAGGAATCATTAGGTAGATTTGATAATAAAATGGGTTCTTTGGGATACAAACTATTATTATCTAGAGTATTAGGTAGAGAGTCAGGTGACTATCCAAATGCGTAAACTTGAACTTCCGAGCTTTAATGTAGTAGATATTTTTCCAGATTTAATATGTGGTATTCAAAAGAAAAAAAAGATAGGTGATACAAATAGAGCCTATAAAGAATTATTCGAGGAATGCCAAGATAGAATTTATTTATTTGAACAATTTTATTTTTCATTAGCTTCTTCAGGAAATCTGGGTGTTTTCTCCGAACAACTTTGTGGTATATCACAGCATGTTGGTGATGAGGAAATGAAATATCTGTACAATGATAGATTACGAAAAGCATATAATGACAGTTTTTATAAGTGGTTAAAGACAAACGAAGATAATAATTTCCATAAGTGTAGTTATTGTGAAAAGGGTGATGTCAGTGAATTGGATCACTTATTACCTCATTCTAAATTTCCTATTTTTGCAGTTACTCCCATTAATTTAATTCCCTCATGTCATGAGTGTAATAATAACAAATCTGATAATAGTAAATTAAACATCAATCCCTATTTTGAAGATACTACTAAGTATATTTGGTTAAAATGTCAAATAGTGAAACAATATGGGGATTATACTGTGAGATATAGTTTGGATTTTACTGATGTAGTATTTAATTCAGATGTTAAGGAAAGGATTAAAAACACATACTGCTATGGAAATAACAGTATATTGAGTCGTTATTCGATATGGGGAATTAATAAATTAACTGACAAACTTGAATTGTGGAAAAGTATATTATTGAGTTCTAATAAATTTAGATTACTTGAAATGCTTGAATGGGAGATGAATTCTATAAAAACTTGTTCAAATAATTCTTACGAACTTGCTTTGTATAGAGGAGTGATTGATTACATTACAATCCATGGTGATTTGTAACTATATTTTAAGGAGAAACAACAATGATCAACCGTTACTCTCGCCCTGAGATGGCGAATATTTGGAGTGAAGAAAATAAATACCGTGCTTGGCTTGAGGTGGAAATCTTGGCTGACGAGGCATGGGCTGAGCTGGGTGAAATCCCTAAGGAAGATGTGGCTTTGATTCGCGAGAAGGCAGACTTTGACATCGACCGTATTTTGGAAATTGAGCAGGAGACGCGTCACGATGTGGTTGCCTTCACACGTGCGGTTTCTGAGACGCTTGGTGAAGAGCGCAAGTGGGTCCACTATGGTTTGACTTCTACTGACGTAGTAGACACGGCCTATGGTTACCTTTACAAGCAAGCCAACGACATCATTCGTCGTGACCTTGAAAACTTCACCAACATCATCGCTGAAAAGGCTAAGGAGCACAAGTTCACCATCATGATGGGTCGTACCCACGGGGTGCACGCTGAACCTACAACTTTTGGTCTTAAATTGGCGACTTGGTACAGCGAAATGAAGCGCAATATCGAGCGTTTCGAGCATGCGGCTGCTGGTGTTGAAGCTGGTAAAATCTCTGGTGCGGTTGGGAACTTTGCCAACATCCCACCATTCGTAGAGCAATACGTCTGCGACAAATTGGGTATCCGTGCTCAAGAAATCTCTACACAGGTGCTTCCTCGTGACCTTCACGCTGAGTACTTTGCGGTTCTTGCCAGCATCGCGACTTCAATCGAGCGTATGGCGACTGAGATTCGTGGTTTGCAAAAATCAGAACAACGCGAAGTGGAAGAATTCTTTGCTAAAGGGCAAAAAGGTTCATCTGCAATGCCTCACAAACGCAACCCTATCGGTTCTGAAAACATGACAGGTTTGGCGCGTGTTATCCGTGGTCACATGATTACAGCCTATGAGAATGTCGCTCTCTGGCACGAGCGTGATATCTCTCACTCATCAGCTGAGCGTATCATCACACCAGATACGACTATTTTGATTGACTACATGCTCAATCGTTTTGGAAATATTGTCAAGAATTTGACGGTCTTCCCAGAAAACATGATTCGCAACATGAACTCTACTTTTGGTCTGATCTTTAGCCAACGTGCTATGTTGACCTTGATTGAAAAAGGGATGACCCGTGAGCAAGCCTATGACTTGGTGCAACCAAAAACAGCCTACTCTTGGGACAACCAAGTAGACTTTAAACCACTTCTTGAAGCAGATCTAGAAGTGACATCACGCCTGACTCAAGAGGAAATCGACGAAATTTTCAACCCTCTTTATTACACTAAACGAGTGGATGATATCTTTGAACGTCTTGGTTTAGGATAATTAGAATAAAAATCGAAGTTCTATTACTCTATTTATAGGAGTAGAAGAACTTCGATTTTTATTTTGTCTTCAATTACTTTTGATAAAAATTACCTATATTTTAGTAAAATGTAAACAAATTTAGTCTATCTTAATTAACATATAGAAAATATACTTTTAATGTCATATAATAAACATAGAAAAAGCCCAAGCAAGGCTTAGGCTTTCTTCTTAGTGATCACGGTCACATGAAATGAATTTGATTTTGTAGTAATCTGCGCGTTTATATGTTTCGCTGTATGCGAGAACTTGACCAGTAGACTCTAGTTTAGTAGTCTTGGTTTGTAAAACGGTTGGGAATTGTTCATCGACTCCGAGGACCGAAGCCGCATGTTCTGGAGTTGGAAATGCTATTTCATTGATTTCTTCAAAATGTTCATCATTCATGTGAATGTGGTAATCCAATTTGAAACGGTTATAGATAGAGCTATAATATTCAAGATTTGGATAATTTGCGTTGATGTATTGTTCTGGAATGTAAGATGTATGGTAGATGTAGACAACACCACCTGTTTCGCGTACGCGTTCAATCTTGTAGTAGAACTGATCTCCGCGTAGTCCAAGTTTTTCTAAGTAGCTTAGTTTGTTTCCACGCTCAATAGAAAGGACGGTAACTTTATCATCTTTAGTTTCAAAAACTTCTACATCTGAAAACTCTACGAGTTTGTGTTTGCGTGCGCGTGAAACGAATGTACCCTTTCCTTGTTGGCGGACAATATAGCCATCCTTGGCAAGGTCGTTTAAAGCGCGAACAACTGTGATAGAACTAACATCATACATTGCAATCAATTCAGCTTCAGTGTAGAATTTATCTCCACTGGCAAATTGACCAGAAATGATTTTGTTCTTTAACTCATCTTTAATATATTGATACTTTGGAATTGCCATATTTTCACCTCGATTTTCCTTCTCCGTTAAAGATTTTACCATAAAACTGGAAAGAATAGTAGCCTTTTGAATAAAAAAATTAGAATAATAGGCTATAAGGTTAATTTACATAGGAATAAATAGAAAAATCTACATTTTTATACATGGTACTAAAATGTTGTTATGACTATAAATTACAAGATTTTTATAAGTTTTTTGTGTAAAATTTAGTGAAAAATGAAAAAAATTGTGAAAACCTATTGACAAATGCAAGATATTGAGATATATTTACTATATCAACAAATGAAAGCGTAAACTTTAGTTGTCAGAAGGTAAGAATATGACACGATTTGAGATACGAGATGATTTTTATCTCGATGGAAAATCATTTAAGATTTTATCTGGCGCCATTCATTATTTTAGGGTTCCTCCAGAAGATTGGTATCATTCGCTCTATAACTTGAAGGCTCTTGGTTTTAATACAGTAGAGACTTATGTAGCTTGGAATTTACACGAGCCTCGTGAGGGTGAATTTCACTTTGAAGGAGCTCTGGATTTGGAGCGATTTCTCCAGACAGCGCAAGATTTGGGTCTTTACGCTATCGTTCGTCCCTCTCCCTTTATCTGTGCGGAGTGGGAATTCGGTGGCTTACCAGCTTGGCTTTTAACCAAGAATATGAGGCTTCGTTCCTCAGATCCTGCTTATATTGAAGCTGTCAGTCGCTACTATGACCAGCTCTTGTCACGATTGGTTCCACATTTGTTGGACAATAGTGGCAATATCCTTATGATGCAGGTTGAAAATGAGTATGGTTCTTATGGAGAAGATAAGGCTTATCTGAGAGCAATTCGACAGTTGATGGAGGAGCGTGGCGTTACCTGTCCCCTCTTTACATCAGATGGTCCATGGCGAGCTACTCTGAAAGCTGGAACCTTAATCGAAGATGACCTCTTTGTAACAGGGAACTTTGGTTCTAAGGCATCTTATAACTTTTCACAGATGCAGGAATTCTTTGATGAGTATGGTAAGAAATGGCCACTCATGTGTATGGAGTTCTGGGATGGCTGGTTCAATCGTTGGAAAGAACCGATTATCACACGGGATCCAAAAGAATTGGCAGATGCAGTTCGAGAGGTTTTGGAGCAAGGTTCCATCAATCTTTACATGTTCCATGGTGGCACAAACTTTGGTTTCATGAATGGTTGCTCGGCTCGAGGGACTTTGGACTTGCCACAAGTTACATCTTATGATTACGATGCCCTTCTGGATGAAGAAGGAAATCCAACTGCCAAATATTTAGCAGTCAAGAAGATGATGGCAACGCATTTCCCAGAGTATCCGCAGTTGGAACCACTCTACAAAGAGAGTATGGAGTTGGATGCTATTCCACTAGTAGAAAAAGTTTCCTTGTTTGAAACCTTGGATAGTCTGTCAAGTCCTGTAGAAAGCCTCTATCCTAAAAAGATGGAAGAACTTGGACAAAGTTATGGCTACTTACTCTATCGAACAGAAACAAACTGGGATGCAGAAGAAGAGAGACTTCGTATCATTGACGGTCGAGATAGAGCTCAGCTGTATGTCGATGGTCAGTGGGTTAAAACCCAATATCAGACAGAGATTGGGGAAGATATTTTTTATCAAGGTAAAAAGAAAGCGCTGTCTAGATTGGATGTCTTGGTAGAAAATATGGGGCGTGTCAACTATGGACACAAGTTCTTAGCGGATACGCAACGTAAGGGAATTCGGACAGGGGTTTGTAAGGATTTGCATTTCTTACTAAACTGGAAACACTATCCACTCCCACTAGATAATCCTGAGAAAATTGATTTTTCAAAAGGATGGACAGAAGGACAACCAGCCTTTTACGCTTATGACTTTACAGTCCAAGAGCCAAAAGATACTTACCTAGACTTGTCTGAGTTTGGTAAGGGAGTTGCCTTTGTCAATGGGCAGAATCTAGGACGTTTTTGGAACGTCGGCCCGACCCTCTCGCTTTATATCCCTCATAGCTATCTCAAGGAAGGTGCCAATCGTATCATCATCTTTGAAACAGAGGGCCAATATAAAGAAGAGATTTATTTAACTCGTAAACCTACACTAAAACACATAAAGGGGGAAAACTTATGACAATTGTAGGATGCCGTATCGATGGACGTTTGATCCACGGACAAGTAGCCAATCTTTGGGCTGGAAAACTAAATGTTTCACGCATTATGGTTGTAGACGACGAAGTTGTCAACAACGATGTTGAAAAGAGTGGTTTGAAACTTGCGACACCACCAGGTGTAAAATTGAGTATTTTGCCAATTGAAAAAGCGGCAGCCAATATTCTTGCTGGAAAATACGATAGCCAACGTCTCTTTATCGTGGCTCGTAAACCAGACCGCTTCCTTGGTTTGGTTGAAGCAGGTGTACCACTTGAAACCCTTAATGTTGGGAATATGTCTCAAACACCAGAAACTCGCTCCATCACACGTTCTATCAACGTAGTAGACAAGGATGTGGAAGATTTCCACAAACTGGCAGAAAAAGGTGTTAAACTTACTGCTCAAATGGTTCCAAATGATCCAATTTCAGACTTTTTGAGCTTATTAAAATAGGAAAAAATTTTTTAGGAGGTCATTGTTATGATACAATGGTGGCAAATTTTACTTCTCACTTTGTACTCAGCTTATCAAATCTGTGATGAGTTGACGATCGTTTCATCTGCAGGTTCCCCTGTATTTGCTGGTTTCATTACTGGTTTAATCATGGGAGATGTGACTACTGGTTTGCTTATCGGTGGTAACTTGCAACTATTCGTTCTTGGGGTTGGTACCTTCGGTGGTGCTTCTCGTATTGACGCAACTTCTGGTGCGGTTCTTGCGACAGCCTTCTCTGTTTCACAAGGAATTGATGCATCACTGGCGATTACAACAATCGCTGTGCCAGTAGCAGCTCTCTTGACTTACTTCGACGTTCTTGGACGTATGACAACTACTTTCTTCGCTCACCGTGTGGATGCTGCAATCGAACGCTTTGACTATAAAGGTATTGAACGCAACTACTTGCTTGGTGCGATTCCTTGGGCTCTATCTCGTGCCCTTCCAGTCTTCTTTGCCCTTGCTTTTGGTGGTGCCTTTGTACAATCAGTGGTAGACTTCGTTGAAGCCTACAAATGGGTTGCAGATGGCTTGACACTTGCAGGACGTATGCTTCCAGGTCTTGGATTTGCAATCTTGCTTCGTTACCTTCCAGTTAAACGTAACCTTCACTACCTTGCTATGGGATTTGGTTTGACAGCTATGTTGACTGTTCTTTACTCATATGTAACAGGTCTTGGTGGCGCTGTTGCAAGTGTTATCGGTACTCTACCTAAAGATGTTGCTGAAAAAATTGGTTTCGTGAACAACTTCAAAGGATTGTCTATGATTGGTATCTCTATCGTAGGTATCTTCCTAGCAGTGCTTCACTTCAAAAATAGCCAAAAAGTAGCTGTAGTAGCACCTTCTACACCATCAGAAAGTGGGGAAATCGAAGATGACGAATTCTAATTACAAACTTACAAAAGAAGATTTTAATCAAATCAACAAACGTAGCTTGTTTACTTTCCAATTGGGTTGGAACTACGAACGTATGCAAGCTTCTGGTTACCTTTACATGATTCTGCCTCAGTTGCGTAAAATGTATGGGGATGGCACTCCTGAATTGAAAGAAATGATGAAAGTTCATACTCAATTCTTCAATACTTCACCATTCTTCCATACCATTATCGCTGGTTTTGACCTTGCCATGGAAGAAAAAGATGGTGTGGGTGCAAAAGACGCAGTTAACGGTATCAAGACAGGTTTGATGGGACCATTCGCTCCTCTTGGAGATACAATCTTTGGTTCACTTGTACCTGCTATCATGGGGTCAGTCGCAGCAACTATGGCTATCGCTGGCCAACCTTGGGGTATCTTCCTTTGGATTGCAGTTGCAGTAGCTTATGACATCTTCCGTTGGAAACAATTGGAATTTGCTTACAAAGAAGGGGTTAGCCTTATCAACAACATGCAAAGTACATTGACAGCTTTGATTGACGCTGCATCTGTACTTGGTGTCTTCATGATGGGTGCTCTTGTAGCAACATTGATCAACTTTGAAGTTTCTTATAAATTGCCAATCGGTGAAAAAATGATTGACTTCCAGGACATCTTGAACTCAATCTTCCCACGCTTGCTTCCAGCAATCTTTACTGCCTTTATCTTCTGGTTGCTTGGTAAGAAAGGTATGACTTCTACAAAAGCAATTGGTATCATCATTGCTCTTGCATTAGGTCTTTCATTCATCGGTAAATTCTTACTTGGAATGGGCGCATAATCTATGGCTAAATCATTAATTTTGGTGAGTCATGGTCGCTTCTGTGAAGAACTTAAAGGTAGCACTGAAATGATCATGGGTCCACAAGACAACATTCATGCAGTGGCTCTTCTTCCAGAAGATGGCCCAGAAGAATTTACTGCAAAATTTGAAGCAGCTATTGAAGGTTTGGATGATTTCCTAGTCTTTGCGGATCTTCTCGGTGGAACACCATGTAACGTGGTAAGCCGTTTGATTATGGAAGGTCGTGACATCGAACTTTACGCAGGGATGAATCTTCCAATGGTGATTGAATTTATCAATGCGAGCCTTACAGGTGCAGATGCGGACTATAAGAACCGTGCTGCAGAAAGCATTGTGAAAGTTAATGACCTGTTAGCTGGCTTCGATGATGACGAAGATGAATAAGATGTGACAACGTGAAAATCAGAGGGAAAATAGGCGATAGGAGGATGGAGCGATTCTCCGACGATAATCGATCTTTTTCCCAAAGATTTTAGTTGGAACTCGATTCAATAAGATGTGATAACGTGAAAATCGTTAGAGCATTTTATATAGAATATACATGGGAATGGGGCTTACTCCCATTCCCATATTTGATAGAAAAAGAGGAACTCAATGCTACATTATACAAAAGAATACTTGCTCGAATTGGGTGCAGAAATCACTACACGTGAAATCTACCAACAGCCTGATGTATGGAAAGAAGCTTTTGAATCTTATAAAGCAAAACGTGAAGAAATTGCAGCCTTCCTACAAGGGATTGCGGATAAACATGATTATATCAAGGTTATCTTGACGGGTGCTGGTACTTCTGCTTATGTGGGAGATACCTTGGTACCTTACTTTAAGGAAGTCTATGACGAACGCAAATGGAATTTCAATGCTATTGCAACAACAGATATCGTTGCCAATCCAGAAACTTATTTGAAAAAAGATGTGGCGACTGTCCTTGTATCCTTTGCTCGTAGTGGGAATTCTCCTGAAAGTGTGGCAACTGTTGATTTGGCCAAGGCCTTGGTGGATGAGCTTTACCAAGTGACGATTACTTGCGCAGCAGATGGTAAATTAGCTCTTCAAGCTCATGGAGATGACCGCAATCTCTTGCTCTTGCAACCAGCTGCTTCTAATGACGCTGGATTTGCTATGACTTCTAGCTTTACGTCTATGATGTTGACAGCTCTCTTGGTTTTTGATCCTACAGAATTTGCTGTTAAAGCTGAACGTTTTGAAGTTGTATCTAGTCTTGCCCGTAAAGTTCTAGACAAGGCAGAAGATGTCAAAGAACTTGTTGACCTAGACTTTAACCGTGTCATCTATCTAGGTGCTGGTCCTTACTTTGGACTTGCTCATGAAGCTCAGCTCAAGATTTTGGAATTAACAGCTGGTCAAGTGGCGACCATGTATGAAAGCCCAGTCGGCTTCCGTCACGGTCCAAAATCTCTTATCAACGAAGATACAGTTGTTTTGGTCTTTGGTACTACGACAGACTACACTCGCAAGTATGACTTGGACTTGGTTCGTGAAGTTGCTGGTGACCGTATTGCTCGTCGTGTTGTGCTTTTGAGTGATCAAGCCTTTGGACTTGAAAATGTCAAAGAAGTGGCCCTTGGTTGTGGCGGTGTCTTGAATGATATTTACCGTGTCTTCCCTTACATCGTTTATGCCCAACTATTTGCCCTATTGACTTCACTCAAGGTAGAAAATAAACCAGATACACCGTCTCCTACAGGTACAGTAAACCGTGTGGTACAAGGTGTTATCATACACGAATATCAAAAGTAATACTGCGTTTATAGATTCTTGATAAAGGAGTTTGTAAATCATACAAGTAAACCATAGATTGTCAGTAGGCTTTCTATGGTTTGTTTGCTTGAGAGAAATAGTAAAAGGAGAACAGAATGAAAGCATACACAGAGCGTGTATTTGGAAATGTTGATGGACAAGATGTCTCAGCTTATCGTTTTGAGACGAACGGTGGTTACCAGCTTGAGGTTATGACTTATGGTGCGACCATCTTGCGCTATGTCACACCTGACAAGGCTGGAAATTTTGCCAACGTTATTTTGGGATTTGATGACTTTGATAGCTATGTAGGCAATAGTCCTAAGCATGGAGCTAGTGTGGGTCCCGTGGCAGGCCGTATTGCAGGTGCGACCTTTGAGCTCAATGGCCAGACCTATGATCTTGAAGTCAACAATGCTAGCAACTGCAACCACAGTGGTTCAACTAGTTGGGACTCTAGTTTGTTTGAAGTTGAAGAAGTAAGCGATCATGGCTTGACTCTCTACACAGAGCGTACAGATGGGACAGGAGGGTTCCCTGGTAACCTCAAGATCTGGATCAGTTACCACTTGGAAGAAACTGGTGCCTATGAAATCAGCTACAAGGTGACGACCGATCAAGATACGCTGGTCAATCCAACAAACCACAGCTATTTCAACTTGTCTGGTGATTTCACGCAGACGATTGACCGTCATGTCTTCCAACTAAATACAGAGGGCATTTACCCAATCGCTCCCGACGGTGTTCCTGCCAAAACTCCAGAAGCCAACCGTGATGTGGTCAAACACATCTACAATGGTGCCTTGTTGAAAGATATCTTTGCAGAAGAAGATGAGCAAATCCAGTTGGTATCTGGCTTAGATCATCCATTTGCCCTTCCTGCAGGTCATGACAATGCTGGATTCCTTTATGACCAAAACTCAGGTCGCTTCCTGCTTTTCAAGACAGAGGCTCCTTGCTTTGTAGTCTACACAGCAAACTTTGTGGATGAAAGTGTCATCATAGGAGGTCGGCCAATGGTACAGCACAATGGGATTGCCCTTGAAGCGCAAGCTTTACCAGATGCCATTCATAGCGACCTCAAAGACCAAGTCATTCTCAAAGCCGGTCAAACCTTCACAAGTAAGACACGTTATGAACTTGTTGTGAAGTAAAGGATGAAGATTCTACTTTTCGGAGGAAATAGCATTTGCCTCATGACATTGGTAGAAACGGGCAAAGAGTAGGGAAATATGATATAATTTAATAGTGAAAATACCTGTCCTATCTAAAGGATAAAAGGAGAAAAAAATGAAGAAAATTGTATTTACTAGCGCCTTGGCTTTGACTTTAGCTGGAGCAGTTTTGACAAATGATGTTTTTGCCAATGACAGACTTGTGGCAACACAATCTGCAGATGGTAGAAATGAAAATGTCTTGAGTTCAGAAGTGCTTAACCCTGCTAGTGGCAATGTTTTGGTTGGATTAAAGGGAGAATTTTTGACTCCAGACCAACAAGCTATCTTAGATGCCATTAATGCTATCCGTAAAGAGGCAGCTGACGAAGGTTTGGTAGATAAGTATGTCCCTATCAAATGGTCGACTGACCTAGAAAAGGCAGCTTTTGCCAGAGCTGCAGAAGCTTCTGTAACCATGGACCATACTCGTCTTTCTGGTAAAGAAATCTGGAGCGCCTTCCCATCAGGAAACAGTGTACTAGGAGAAAACTTGGGTTGGAACCATGATGGTTTTCTAAAAGCTCTTGAACAATGGCGTGCTGAAAAAGCAGACTACGTGAAGAAAAAATCAGGTGGTTCAGCAAAAGGTGGCTCTGGTCATTATGAAACTTTGATTAGCCCTAAATTTACACATATGGGGATTGCTGCTTTTAAGAATCCAAACAACCCATATAATGCCGTAACGATTGCTCAGGCTTTTGGTGATGCTGCTACTTCAGAAGAATTGGTAGGCAGTTACGGTCCGGCTATCCAGTATGCAGAAGTGACTTCATCTAACTTGTCAACAGTTAAAAATAAAGCAGTCGTAGTTGAAAAAGCGCTGAAAGAATTTAGAACTTCTAGTTCAGACCAATCTGGTTGGGTGAAAACAGATGGGAAATGGTATTTCTATGAGTCTGGTGATCTGAAGACAGGCTGGGTGAAAACGGGTGGTAAATGGTACTACTTGGATGACCTAGGTGTCATGCAGACAGGATTTGTAAAAGTAGATGGTAGCTGGTATTACTTGAGTAGCTCAGGTGCTATGTTTACAGGCTGGGGTACAGACGGAAATAGATGGTTCTACTTTGATGGCTCAGGAGCTATGAAGACAGGCTGGCTCAAAGAAAATGGAGTCTGGTACTACCTTGATGCGTCTGGTATCATGAAGACAGGTTGGTTTAAAGTTGGCCAATACTGGTACTATGCATATGGTTCTGGAGCTTTGGCAGTCAGCACAACAACACCAGACGGTTATAAAGTAAATGGCAACGGTGAATGGGTAAACTAGTCTGTAGATAGCAAATTATAGGTAAAGTATTCATCTTACTTAGGAAAAGAATGAACAATAAGAAAGAGGTTGATGGCGAACATTGACCTCTTTTTGTTAGAATAGAGGCATCAAGTTGTCTGGCTTGACTTTCTTGATGGGAATTATATAATAGATGTAATAAAAATAATTACAACCGAGAAAGAGGACCATTTATGACCTATGAATACAAGAGCCACATTTATTTAGCAGAGGCAGTTTTAAATGTAAAGAACTTGGCGAGTCAAACAGCCTTTTATCAGCAAGTGCTTGGTTTAGAAGTCTTATCTCAAACTGAGACAGAGGTCGTTCTGGGACTTGGAGGAAAAGCCTTGGTACACTTGATTCAAACACAAGAGAGCGGTGAAGTAAGGGAACATTATGGTCTTTACCATCTGGCTATTCTCTTACCGACACGAAAGGCTTTGGCAGATGTCTTAAAACACCTGACAGATTTACAGATTCCTCTTGTCGGCGGTGCAGACCATGGTTACAGTGAGGCTCTTTACTTGGAGGATTTGGAGGAAAATGGCATTGAACTCTATCGAGATAAGCCGGTTTCCACATGTGATATTCGAGAAGACGGTCGTATTATAGGGGTCACTGAGGCCCTTGCGGCACAGGATATCTATGAGTTGGGGGAAAGAGTAGAGCCCTTTACTTTAGCAGAGGGTACGAGAATGGGGCATATTCATCTTTCCGTCAAGGATAGTCGAAAGTCCAGCCAGTTTTATCAAAAGGTGTTAGGGCTAGAGGATAAATTCAGTATGCCTAGCGCTAGTTGGATTGCAGCTGGAGACTACCATCATCATTTGGCAGTCAACGAATGGGGAGGAAAAGGTCTGGCTCCGCGTAAGCAAGGCTTGCCAGGTTTGGCCTACTATGTCATCGAAGTCGCACATAAAGAAGAACTGTTAACGATTGCCCAGCGAGCACAAGAAGTTGATGCACCAATCAAGTGGCTGACATCAAGCCAGTTGGGAATCACAGACCCAGACGGAATCGTGATCCGTATTCGTTTAGACAGGATGTGATGACAATCAGAGGATCAATTGTAGAGAGTGCTCCTTATTCTAGTCAGATACGTAGAAAATTTGATATGATAGTAGGGAACAAGGAGAAGAAAACAATGACCAGTGAATACCAGAAAATGATAGCGGGAGAGGTTTACCGTCCATCGGATCCAGAATTGCGAGCCTTGGCTCAGGCTTCTCGCCAAAAACAGGCTGCCTTTAACAAGGAAGAAGATCCCTTAAAGGGAGCCGAAATCATCAAGACTTGGTTCGGCTCGACTGGACAAAATATCTTTGTCAATCCACGCCTGGTGGTCGATTATGGAGTCAATATCCATCTAGGTGAAAATTTTTATTCTAATTGGAACTTGACCATGCTGGATGTTTGTCCGATTCGCATCGGGGACACTGCTATGATTGGTCCCAATTGTCAGTTCTTGACTCCCCTCCATCCACTGGACCCGCAGGAACGCAATTCAGGGATCGAATACGGCAAGCCTATTACCATCGGAGACAATTTCTGGGCTGGAGGTGGTGTTATTGTCCTTCCTGGAGTGACACTGGGCAATAATGTTGTTGCTGGATCAGGGGCTGTAATCACCAAGTCCTTTGGCGACAACGTTGTCCTAGCTGGCAATCCTGCGCGTGTGATTAAGGAGATACCTGTGAAATAGAAGTAAAAAGGAACAGCGGAGGTTGTTTCTTTTTTGTAGGTTTCATCATCTTTTACCCAGCCCACATTTACCTACTCTATCTCTTAGCAAGTCTGCTTCATTAAGCAATTGCAAAGCATCTCGTAACTGGGATGCTTTTTTCTCCTCAGTTCATCAGCCTCCTCCTTGACACTCGGTCAGCATTTGATACAATAGTACAAAATTAGAGGAGGTGGGTTATGATTCAGAAACATGCGATTCCTATTTTAGAGTTTGATGACAATCCTCAGGCGGTTATCATGCCTAATCACGAGGGGCTGGACTTGCATTTGCCCAAGAAGTGTGTCTATGCATTTTTAGGTGAAGAGATTGACCGCTATGCGAGGGAAGTAGGGGCGGACTGTGTCGGCGAATTCGTTTCTGCCACCAAGACCTATACAGTTTATGTCATCAATTACAAGGGCGAGGAACTTTGTTTGGCTCAGGGTCCTGTTGGTTCAGCTCCAGCAGCCCAGTTTATGGATTGGTTGATTGGATATGGTGTGGAGCAGATTATTTCTACTGGAACCTGTGGTGTGTTGGCTGATATAGAAGAAAATGCCTTTCTAGTCCCTGTTCGTACTCTGCGAGATGAAGGAGCCAGTTATCACTATGTGGCACCTTCTCGTTATATGGAAATTCAGCCAGAGGCTATTGCTGCTATTGAGCGAGTGTTGGAAGCCAGAGGGATTCCCTATGAAGAAGTCATGACCTGGACGACAGACGGCTTTTACCGAGAAACGGCTGAAAAGGTGGCTTATCGCAAGGAAGAAGGCTGTGCTGTTGTGGAGATGGAGTGTTCTGCGCTTGCGGCAGTAGCCCAACTGCGTGGGGTTCTCTGGGGAGAATTGTTGTTCACAGCGGATTCCTTAGCAGACTTGGACCAGTACGATAGTCGTGACTGGGGTTCAGAAGCTTTCGAGAAGGCCTTGGAACTCTGCCTTGAGATTGCCTTTCAGATCTAGCTACTCTTCTTCTTTTTATGGTACAATGGATATATGTTATTCAAATTATTTGTGAAAAAAATTGAAAGGGCCTTGGGCGGACTTTCGCCAGCTCGTCGGATTTTTTTAAGTTTCGCTGGAGTTATTCTTATAGGCTCTCTTCTTTTGAGTTTGCCTTTTGTTCAGGCAAATGGTTCTCAGGCCACTTATTTTGACCATCTTTTTACGACGGTGTCCATGGTCTGTGTGACTGGCCTTTTTACGCAACCAGTGGCTACGACCTATAATGTCTGGGGGCAGTTGATTTGTATGCTCTTGATACAGATTGGTGGTCTGGGGCTCATGACCTTTATCGGGATTTTTTATATCCAAGGCAAGCAAAAGCTTAGTCTGCGTAGTCGTGAAACCATTCAGGAGAGTTTTAGTTATGGGGAAAGTAAGTCTTTGAAGTCTTTTATGCGTTCCATCTTTTTGACGACTTTTCTGGTGGAGGGCTTGGGCGCCTTCCTGCTAAGTTTCCGTTTTATTCCTGAGTTCGGCTGGGGACGAGGTATTTTCACCTCTATCTTTTTAGCCATTTCAGCCTTTTGTAATGCTGGTTTTGATAATTTCGGTAGTAGCAGTTTAGTGGCTTTTCAGACGGATCCCTTGATCAATCTGGTCATTGCTGGCTTGATTATCACAGGTGGTCTTGGCTTTATGGTCTGGTTTGACTTGGCAACCCAGTTTGACAAGAAGAAAAAACGCCGTCTGCGTTTTCACACCAAGCTGGTCCTCTTCTTGACTGCAGGGATCTTGCTGTTTGGGACAGTATCCACACTTTTTACGGAGTGGCACAATCCAGGAACCATTGGCAATCTCAGCGTTCCAGAGAAAGTGCTGGTTAGCTTTTTCCAAACCGTTAGTATGAGAACGGCTGGCTTTGCCTCTATTGACTACACCCAAGCTCGGCCTGTGACCTTGTTTATCTATATCCTACAGATGTTTCTGGGTGGGGCGCCTGGAGGGACGGCTGGGGGTCTCAAGATTACGACTTTCTTTGTCTTGTTGGTTTTTGCGCGTAGTGAATTGCTGGGCTTGCCTCATGCCAATGTTGCGCAGAGAACTATTGAGGCGCGAACAGTCCAAAAATCCTTTAGTGTCTTCATTATCTTTTTGATGACCTTCTTGTTGGGCTTGATGTTGTTGGGAATTACAGCAGAAGGAACACCGCGATTTATCTACCTCATGTTTGAGACCATTTCAGCTCTTGCGACAGTTGGGGTAACGGCAAATCTGACGCCAGAATTGGGCAAGCTAGCTCTTAGCATTGTCATGATGCTCATGTTTATTGGTCGTATCGGTCCCTTGACCTTGCTGGTTAGTCTAGCGGATTACCAGCCTGATAAGAAAGATTTGATTCAGTATATGAAAGCAGATATTAGTATTGGATAAGAAAGGAAGAATGATGTCAGATCGTACGATTGGAATTTTAGGTTTGGGGATTTTCGGGAGTAGTGTCCTGATGGCCCTAGCCAAGCAAGATATGAATATCATTGCCATTGACGACCATGCAGAGCATATCAATCAATTTGAGCCTGTTTTGGCGCGTGGAGTTGTTGGCGATATTACAGACGAGGAACTCCTCAGAACTGCAGGAATTGATACCTGTGATACGGTTGTGGTGGCAACAGGGGAAAATCTAGAGTCGAGTGTGCTTGCAGTTATGCATTGTAAGAGTCTAGGGGTACCAAGGGTTGTTGCCAAGGTCAAAAGCCAGACAGCCAAGAAGGTGCTAGAAAAAATCGGTGCTGACTCGGTGATTTCACCTGAGTATGAAATGGGGCAGTCTCTAGCGCAGACCATTCTCTTTCATAACAATGTTGATGTCTTTCAGCTGGATAAAAATGTGTCTATCGTGGAGATGAAGATTCCGAGTGTTTGGGCAGGTCAAAGCCTGAGCCAGCTAGATTTACGTGGCAAATATAACCTCAATGTCCTAGGATTTCGTGAACAAGAAAATTCACCACTGGATGTCCAGTTTGGTCCTAATGACCTCTTGAAAGCAGATGCCTATATCTTGGCGGTCATTAACAACCAGTATCTAGATGACTTGGCAGAATTAAATTCGTAAGGAGGGGGATCCCCTCTTTTTTGATGTCCAAAATAGCAAATAGAGATAGTAACCCTTGTATTCTAATAAAAGTCCTTCAAAGTCTGGACTTTATGGTAAAATAGAAAGAAGTGACAAGAGAGAAAGAAAAAATCAGTCCCCTAAAGGAGTAGATTATGAAGTTATTGTCTATCGCCATCCCCAGCTATAATGCTGCTGCCTATCTTCATTACTGTGTGGAGTCGCTAGTGATTGGTGGTGAGCAAGTTGAGATTTTGATTATCAATGATGGGTCTCAGGACCAGACTCAGGAAATCGCTGAGCGTTTGGCCAGCAAGTATCCTAACATCGTGAGAGCCATCTATCAGGAAAATAAAGGCCATGGGGGTGCCGTCAATCGCGGCTTAGCGGAGGCTTCTGGGCGCTATTTTAAAGTAGTTGATAGTGATGACTGGGTAGATCCTCGTGCTTACCTAAAGATTCTTGAAGCCTTGCAGGAACTAGAGGGTGATGGGCAAGAGGTTGACGCCTTTGTGACCAATTTTGTCTATGAAAAGGAAGGTCAGTCTCGTAAGAAGAGTATGAGTTACGAGTCAGTCTTGCCTGTCCAACAGATTTTTGGCTGGGACCAGGTCGGAAATTTCTCAAAAGGCCAGTATATCATGATGCACTCGCTGATTTACCGGACAGATTTGTTACGAGCGAGCCAGTTCCAACTGCCTGAGCATACTTTTTATGTCGATAATCTCTTTGTCTTTACCCCCCTTCAGCAGGTTAAGACCATGTACTATCTGCCTGTCGATTTCTATCGTTATTTGATTGGGCGTGAGGACCAGTCTGTCAATGAGCAAGTGATGATTAAGCGTATTGACCAGCAACTCAAGGTCAATCGACTCTTGGTAGACCAGCTTGACTTGTCCAAAGTGAGTCATCCCAAAATGCGAGAATATCTGTTGAATCACATTGAAATCACGACGGTGATTTCCAGTGCCTTGCTCAACCGAGCAGGCACAGCAGAGCATCTTGCCAAAAAACGGGAGCTGTGGACCTATATTCAGCAGGAAAATCCAGAGGTCTTTCAGGCCATTCGCAAGACCATGCTCAGCCGTTTGACCAAACATTCGGTCTTGCCAGCTCGCAAACTTTCCAATGTCGTCTATCAAATCACCAAATCGGTTTATGGATTTAATTAATATAAGTATTTTATAAGAGGGATTTAAGAAAAATTTTAACTTTTTCTTAATCCTTTTTAATTTTAGGAGATTATACTAGAGTCATCAAATAAAGAAAAACTCTAAGGAGAATCCTATGAAATTCAATCCAAATCAAAGATATACTCGTTGGTCTATTCGCCGTCTTAGTGTCGGTGTTGCCTCAGTTGTTGTGGCCAGTGGCTTTTTTGTCCTAGTTGGTCAACCAAGTTCTGTACGTGCCGATGTGGTAAATCCAACCTCTGCCCAAGTCGTGCCAGACGCTGCTTCGGTGAGTGAAAAGAGCGACTTACCAGCAGAACTTCTCAAAGAAGCAGTCGATACAGCTCTTCCTTCAGAACAGGCAGACGCAACACCTAAAGCAAGCTTGGATGCTACAAGCTCTCCAGAAAAAGTGAATGTAGCTGATAAAGACCAAGTGGTAGCGCCAAAAGAAGAAGTTCAAGCAAAACCAGAATCTAAGAAACAAACAGAAGATGCGGTTAAACCTGCGACAAATCCTGCGCCTACAGTTTCTGGACAAGACCGTGAAGCAAGTGAAGTGCAGCCAGCAACTACCCCAGCTGAAGTGCAAAAAGGTGTGGCTGACAATACTAAAGACACAGTAGATGTCCCAGCTACTTACTTGGATAAAGCCAATTTCCCAGGCCCATTCACAGCCGGTGTTAACCAAGTCATTCCTTACGAATTTTTCGCCGGTGACGGTATGTTGACTCGTCTTATCTTGAAGGATTCAGACAAGGCCCCATGGTCAGATAACGGTTCAGCCAAAAATCCCGCCCTTCCACCAGTAGAAAACTTAGGCAAAGGTCTTTACTTCTATGAAGTAGACTTGGCAGGAACTCAAGGCAAATCAGATAAAGAGCTTCTAGACCTTTTGAAACAAAACGGCACTCAAAGTTATAAAGCTACTATTAAAGTGTACGGTGCTAAAGATGGCAAGGCTGATTTGAGCAATCTTGTAGCGACTAAGGATTTGGATGTCAACTTGAACGGCTTGACTACCCCAGCTGAAGTGCAAAAAGGCGTGGCCGACAACACTAAAGACACAGTAGATGTCCCAGCTACTTACTTGGACAAAGCCAACTTCCCTGGTCCATTCACAGCCGGCGTCAACCAAGTCATTCCTTACGAATTCTTCGCTGGTGACGGTATGTTAACTCGCCTTATCTTGAAGGCTTCAGACAAGGCTCCATGGTCAGACAACGGCTCAGCAAAAAATCCAGCTCTTCCACCAGTAGAAAAATTGGGCAACGGCCTCTACTTCTACGAAGTGGACTTGGCCGGCACCCAAGGTAAATCAGATAAAGAGCTTCTAGACCTCTTGAAACAAAACGGTACTCAAAGTTATAAAGCTACCATCAAGGTATATGGTGCGAAAGATGGCAAGGCAGATTTGAGTAATCTCGTAGCAACAAAAGAATTGGATGTCAACTTGAACGGCTTGACTACTCCAGCTGAAGTGCAAAAAGGCGTAGCCGACAACACTAAAGACACAGTAGATGTTCCAGCTACATACTTGGACAAAGCCAACTTCCCAGGCCCATTCACAGCTGGTGTCAACCAAGTCATTCCATACGAATTCTTCGCTGGTGACGGTATGTTGACTCGTCTGATTTTGAAAGCCTCCGACAAGGCTCCATGGTCAGATAACGGTTCAGCAAAAAATCCAGCTCTTCCACCAGTAGAAAAATTGGGCAAAGGTCTTTACTTCTATGAAGTAGACTTGGCAGGAACTCAAGGTAAATCAGACAAAGATTTATTAGACCTCTTGAAACAAAACGGTACACATAGCTATAAAGCTACCATCAAAGTGTACGGTGCTAAAGACGGCAAGGCAGATTTGAACAATCTCGTAGCGACTAAGGATTTGGATGTCAACTTGAATGGCTTGACTACTCCAGCTGAAGTTCAAAAAGGCGTAGCCGACAACACCAAAGACACAGTAGATGTTCCAGCTAGCTACCTTGATAAAGCCAACTTCCCTGGTCCATTCACAGCTGGTGTCAACCAAGTTATTCCATACGAATTCTTCGCTGGTGACGGTATGTTAACTCGCCTTATCTTGAAAGCTTCTGACAAGGCTCCATGGTCAGACAACGGTTCAGCTAAAAATCCGGCCCTTCCGCCAGTAGAGAAATTGGGCAAAGGCCTCTACTTCTATGAAGTGGATTTGGCAGGCACTCAAGGCAAATCAGATAAAGACTTGTTAGACTTGTTAAAACAAAACGGCACTCAAAGCTATAAAGCTACTATCAAAGTGTACGGTGCGAAAGATGGCAAGGCAGACTTGAGCAACCTTGTAGCGACTAAGGATTTGACAGTAAACTTGAATGGACATCAGTCTCTTACTCCGATGCAATCAGGTTTCGTCCCATCTTCTAATGGTTCAGCTATGCCGTCTTCAATGATGAATAGTCATCAAGATGCGTCTAAGATGAACGCTCAAATGCCAAGTGCCAATCAAGATGAGATGAAATCTCAAATGCCAGCGGCTAGCCAGGATAAGATGATGCCTAACAAAGAGCAGGACAAAACCATGAATGCTAGCCAGCCAATGGCAACACCAAGCATGAAACAAGACCAAACTCCAGCAGCCTCAAGCAAAGCGTCTGATGAAGGCAAGATGGCATCTAATAACAAGGTGTCAAGTCCAATGATGGCTGATCAAATGAAAGAGCAAAAAGACATGCTTCCATATACTGGTGAAGCTCAAACATCAATGGCTACTATTGGATTCTTTGGACTCGCCTTGGCAGGACTATTAGGTGGCCTCGGTTTGAAAGCTAAAAAAGAGGAAAATGACTAGTCTAGCTACAGACTTTCTATCTAGAATTTGAAAAATTCAGATAGCGATTAGAATGTTCGTAAAGCGATTAAAATAGTGTTATACTATTGTGGTATAGCACTGTTTTTTTCAAAGGAGAGACAGATGGGAAAGACAATTTTACTCGTTGACGACGAGGTAGAAATCACAGATATTCATCAACGCTATCTGGTTCAGGCAGGGTATCAGGTTTTGGTGGCTCATGATGGAGTAGAGGCCTTGGAAATCTTCAAGCGAAAACCGATTGATTTGATTATTACAGATATCATGATGCCTCGGATGGATGGTTATGATTTGATTAGTGAGGTCCAGTATCAATCTCCAGATCAGCCTTTTCTCTTTATCACGGCTAAGACCAGTGAGCAGGACAAGATTTATGGCCTGAGCTTAGGGGCAGATGACTTTATTGCCAAGCCCTTTAGCCCTCGTGAGCTGGTTTTGCGTGTCCACAATATCTTGCGTCGCCTTCATCGTGGAGGTGAGACAGAAGTCGTCAGTCTCGGGGATTTACGGATGAATCACGGTAGCCATGAGGTCCAAATTGGAAATGTGGCGCTTGATTTGACAGTCAAATCCTTCGAACTTCTATGGCTTTTAGCTAGCAATCCAGAACGGGTTTTCTCTAAGACAGACCTCTATGAAAAGGTCTGGCAAGAAGACTATGTGGATGATACCAATACCTTGAATGTTCATATTCATGCTCTTAGACAGGAGTTGGCTAAACATGCCAGTGCAGAAACGCCTACTATCAAAACCGTCTGGGGCTTGGGCTACAAAATTGAGAAAGCACGAGGTAGTCAATGAAATTAAAAAGTTATATTTTAGTGGGTTATATCATTTCAACACTCCTAACGATTATCGTGGTTTTTTGGGCCATCCAGCGAATGCTAATTGAAGAAAGAGAAATTTATTTCCTAGTGGGTATGACTCTCGTGGCTAGTTTTATCGGTGCTGGGATTAGTCTCTTTCTTTTATCACCGGTCTTTACTTCATTGAGCAAACTCAAGGAACATGCCAAGCGAGTAGCGGACAAGGACTTTCCATCAAATCTGGAGGTTCAAGGCCCTGTAGAATTTCAACAATTAGGCCAAGCTTTCAATGAAATGTCCCATGATTTGCAGGCCACCTTTGATTCCTTGGAAGAAAGCGAGCGAGAAAAGGGTTTGATGATTGCCCAGCTGTCGCATGATATCAAGACCCCTATCACTTCGATCCAAGCGACGGTAGAAGGGATTTTGGATGGGGTTATCAAGGAAGGAGAACAGGACCATTATCTAGTAACCATTGGACGCCAGACAGAAAGACTCAATAAACTGGTTGAGGAGTTGAATTTTTTGACCCTAAACACGGTTAAAAATCAGGTGGAAACCACCAGCAAAGACAGCATTTTTCTTGATCAGCTCTTGATTGAGTGCATGAGTGAATTTCAGTTCTTGATTGAGCAGGAGGAACGAGATGTTCATTTGCAGGTAATCCCAGAGTCTGCTCGAATTGAGGGAGATTATGCCAAGCTTTCTCGTATCTTGGTGAATCTGGTCAATAACGCTTTTAAATACTCAGCTCCAGGAACCAAGCTGGAAGTGGTGGCTAAGCTGGAAAATAACCAGCTTTCAATCAGTGTGACTGATGAGGGACAGGGGATTGCCCCAGAGGATTTGGAGAATATTTTCAAACGCCTTTATCGTGTAGAAACTTCGCGTAACATGAAAACAGGTGGTCATGGCTTAGGGCTTGCGATTGCGCGTGAATTGGCCCATCAATTGGGTGGGGAAATTACAGTCAGCAGCCAGTACGGTCTAGGAAGCACCTTTACCCTCCTTCTCAACCTCTCTGGCAGTGAAAATAAAGCTTAAAACCCCTTTACAAATCTAGCCATTCATGGTAAAATGGATTTTGTGCGAAATATCAGCAGGAAAGCATGAAGCTCGTCAACAGGTGTCTTATGATAAGTAACCTTGGCTGTTTAGGCGAAGGGCATCTGCACGAATCAGGGCTTTCTAAGTGACTATTTCCACCGAAATATTATTTATATCAGGAGGACATTCACATGTCACGTTATACAGGACCATCTTGGAAACAAGCTCGTCGCCTTGGCCTTTCACTTACAGGTACAGGTAAAGAATTGGCACGTCGTAACTACGTACCAGGACAACACGGACCAAACAACCGTTCTAAATTGTCAGAATACGGTTTGCAATTGGCTGAAAAACAAAAACTTCGTTTCACTTACGGTGTAGGTGAAAAACAATTCCGTAACTTGTTCGTACAAGCTACAAAAATCAAAGGCGGAATCCTAGGTTTCAACTTCATGCTTCTTTTGGAACGTCGTTTGGATAACGTTGTTTACCGTCTTGGTCTTGCGACTACTCGTCGTCAAGCTCGTCAATTCGTAAACCACGGTCACATCCTTGTTGACGGAAAACGCGTTGATATCCCATCATACCGCGTAACTCCAGGTCAAGTGATTTCAGTTCGTGAAAAATCATTGAAAGTTCCAGCTATCCTTGAAGCAGTAGAAGCTACTCTTGGACGTCCAGCATTCGTATCATTCGACGCTGAAAAATTGGAAGGTTCATTGACTCGCTTGCCAGAACGCGACGAAATCAACCCAGAAATCAACGAAGCACTTGTCGTTGAATTCTACAACAAGATGCTTTAATTTTAAGATATATCTTACAGAAAGCCTACAACAGTGGGCTTTTTGCTTTGTCTTAAAAGCTTGATTTCTGAGTTTGTCATCATTTTTGTGGCTCTTTACAAAGAAATGAAGTAGCGTTGATGATATGAATTCGGTGTAATCTAATGCTTTTGCTCTCTTAACTTAAAGTAGTCTAGTGTTAAGATGTTAGAAGTATTATCTTCCCTTTACAATTGATCTGTTTACACCTTATTTCAATCTATTATATTATTTCTAGAATGTTTTATATTCTTGACTTTTAGGCCTAGCTTTATTATTGAGGGGATATTTATTTTTTTGTCAGTCTAGCTTCTTGCTAATATTTAATAAAAGCATTATAATATAATGTGAGGTAGTATTATTCAAAGGATTGTACTTCTTATTTTGTATATAGTATCCATAGAAGATTAAAAAAGGAGTTTTTATAGATGGAAAAGAAGAAATCTATGAGTCGTGTTGAGCGTTTGAATCGTGAGAAGGTAACGCGTTATTCTATTCGTAAGGTCAGCTTTGGTGCAGCTAGTGTAGCAGTAGCTGCCTTGTTTATGTTTTTAGGGAATGGGGCTGTAGCTGCTGCAGAGTCAAGTGTGACTCCGAATGCTGGAGAAAAGGAAATTTTAAATCTTCCATCTGATGAAACAAAAGATAAGAACTATCAGAATGGAGTTGATGCGAAGGATATTGTAACTACAAACCATGAGGGAGCAGTTGGAAACAGTACTGCTACAGAATCAAAACCTACGGAAGTAGGAACTCTGAACAAGCAATCTTTAACAAACTTGATTGCAGAAATTGAAGATAAGTTTGCTAAAGGTACATACGCTAATAAAACAGAAGATAGTGTGAATCAATTAAAAACAGCTTTAGATGAAGCAAAAGCTGTTTTAAACAATGCAAAAACACAAGAAGAGTTAACTAGAGCATACAATAAACTTGTTACAGCAACTACACAGCTGAAAGCAAAACCAAAAGAGAAAAAAGAAGCACCAGAAGTAGATACGACAAATGGAAAACCTACTGTAGGTAAAAAAGCAACGAATACTGAGAAAGCAGCAGATACGAATTCAATCGTAAACTCAGGTTCTAGAGATGAACGTAATGGGAAAGCATTGGATAAAAATAAACCATTCCGTACAGATGCAAGTACAGCGAATACAGACCCTGCTGCAAATCAAACTTATACTGCACCTGCTGAAAATGCTGATTTGGCTACTTTAACTGATAAATTAAAAACATTGCCTAACTATATCGAGAATAATAAAAAAGTACAGGATATGGATACTTTAGGAAATGCTCTAAATGTTGAAAAAGGTAGTGTCACTGAAATTAATGAATTCGGTGGATGGAAGGCAGTTGGCGATACTGGTAAATTTGCAATTGCTAGAAAAACAGAAGCTGGAGTATTTCCAATTGAAACTGTTAATACAGTATGGGCAGATGGAACTAAATCATATGTTACATGGGTATTAGAACAGTCTTTCAATAGAGATAGTGACTATATGTTATTCCTATCCAAAGTAAGAACAAAGGCTAGTAGCACAGAAGAAGCTTATGATAATTCTACTTATGTTTCTACTGGTCAAGGAAGTAAAATAGCTAAAGGTGTTAAAGGATTTGATGGAATTCAAAAAACATTTAAAGCCTATTCAAAAGAACATGGATCTAAAGTTATTGTGTCATTTAAGACTGGATATACTGGAGATATTGATGGTACTAAAGCACAATATAAAGTAGAAGTAATTATTAACCGTAATGGACAAGAAGAAAAATTATATGATCAAACATTTAAACCAGAAGTGTCAAAAACTAACTCTGAAATGACGGTAGTGAAGGCAAGTGATGGGAAAAATAGTCCTCAAAGTTTTAGTACACCAGGAACACCAACCCCAACGAAGGCAGAACTTGAAGCAAAAATTGCTAATAATAAACCGAATGGTACGGGTGGAACATTTACAAGTAAGGAGATTACATTGCCTGAAGGTGTTACTGAGTATACAGTACGTATTAGCTCTGCAGATAATCTTCACTTAGGAATGGGATATCAATCACTATATAGACACTATGCACTTCCAGTTACTGGATTAGATTTCAATGTTGATCAAGATACTGGTACAATCGCAAAAGACTTATTATCTCGTATTTATGATAAATTAAAAGCAACTGAAACAGCAGATACAGATGGAAAAACAAATGAAACAAAAGCAGCGTATTTAGCTGAACTAGAAAATATTAAAACCCTTGTAACAAGTACGGATGTTAAGAAAACAGCAGAATATAAAACTGCTTTAGAGTCTATTTTATCGAAGCAATTAGCGTTAAAAGTTGATAAAACAGGTTTAACAGATTCAAAAGCTTTACTTGATGGTTTAGTGAATGAAGATCCAACACCAGGAAAAACTCAGGATACAGCTACTGCTTATAATGGAGCAAAACAAGAAGCAATTAAAGCTATTGAAGCAGCAAAAGCAGTTATTGATAATGAAAGTGCAACCGTAGCTCAAGTAAGGGAAGCTTTAGCAACAGTTAATGCTAAAAAAGCAGCATTACAACAAGCTAAAGATGGCTTAATCGAAGCAGCAACAGCAGAAGAAAAAGCTAAATTAAAATCAGATGCAGATTCATTAGTAAAAGCTGATACAACTGGAAAAACTCCAAACAGTATTGAAGCCTATAATACAAAATATGAAGCGATAAAAGCACAATTAGAAGCTGCCAAAACAGAAGCTGCCGCAGTATTAGCAAAAGAAAATAATGCATCTAAAGCAGAAGCACAAGCAGCTCAAACAAAAGTAGATACTGCAAAAGCAGAGTTAACAAAAGCAGCAGAATTATTAGTCAATAAAGCTGACAAAACTGAGTTAACAAAAGCAAAAGAAGCGTTAAATACTTTAGCAATAGAAGCAGATCCAACAACAGGAAAAACTGCAGATAGTGCAAAAGCATATAATGATGCAAAAACAGCTGCACAAGAAGCAATTCAAGCAGCAGAAACAGTTATTAATGATGAAAATGCAACACCAGAGCAAGTAACAGAAGCTTTAAATAAAGTGAATGAGAAAAAAGCAGCATTAGAATCTGCAAAACAAGCTTTAGTAGAAGCAGCAACAGCAGAAGAAAAAGCTAAATTAAAATCAGATGCAGATCTATTAACAAAAGCTGATGAAACAGGTAAAACACCAGATAGTATCGCAGCATATGAAAGAAAATATGAAGAATTAAAAGAACAATTAGAAGCCGCCAAAACAGAAGCTGCCGCAGTATTAGCAAAAGGTGATAATGCAACAAAAGAAGAAGTAAAAGCTGCTCAAGCAGAAGTAGATGCAGCGAAAACGGAATTAGAAAATGCTAAAAATCTTCTTGTAGAAGCGGCAACTACTGAAGAAAAAACAAAATTAAAAACGGATTCTGATGCATTGAAAAAAGCTGATACAACTGGTAAAACAGCAGATAGCATTAAAGCATATGAAGCAGAATTCGAAAAATTAAAAACACAATTAGAAGCAGCAAAAGCAGAAGCAGACAAAGTTTTAGCAAAAGGCAATAATGCAACAAAAGAAGAAGTAAAAGCTGCTCAAGCAAAAGTAGATGCAGCGAAAACAGCTTTAGATAAAGCAGCAGAATCATTGAAAGATCTTGATAGAGATGCTGCTAAAAAAGAAATTGCAGATGCTGCTAAAAAAGCGACGGATGCTATTGAAGCTAGTACTAGCTTAACGCCAGAACAAAAGGCGGAAGAAAAAGCGAAAGTAGCTAAAGAAGCAAAAGATGCAACAGATGCTATTGATAAAGCAACAACTGAAGAAGGTATCAACTCTGCAAAAGATAATGGAAAATTAGCTATTGAAAAAGAAGCAGCAATTACAGCAATCAATGCTGAAAAAGCAGCAAAAGAACAAGCAATCGATAATAATGCTAAGTTATCTGATGAAGAAAAAGCCGTAGCCAAAGCAGAGGTAGCTAAAGCAGCTAAAGAAGCCATAGATGCCATTACAAAGGTGACTACACAAGACGCAGTAGAGGTAGCTAAAGCAAAAGGTGAGGCAGCAATTAAAGCAGTGAATCCAGTTGGAAAAGAAAAAGCATTAGATGCGATTCAAAAAGCAGCAGAAGAAAAAATTGCAGAAATTGATAAGAATACAAACTTATCAGCTGAAGAAAAAGCCGCAGCCAAAGCAGAAGTAGCCAAAGCAGCCATCGAAGCAGTGGAAGCCATCCAAAAAGGAGAAACGCAAGAAGCTGTAAATGCAGCTCAATCAAAAGGCGAAACAGCGATTAAGGCAGTAAATCCAATCGGCAAAGAAAAAGCATTAGATGCGATTCAAAAAGCAGCAGAAGAAAAAATTGCAGAAATTGATAAGAATACAAACTTATCAGCTGAAGAAAAAGCCGCAGCCAAAGCAGAAGTAGCCAAAACAGCCATCGAAGCAGTGGAAGCCATCCAAAAAGGAGAAACGCAAGAAGCTGTAAATGCAGCTCAATCAAAAGGCGAAACAGCGATTAAGGCAGTAAATCCAATCGGCAAAGAAAAAGCCTTGGAAGCAATCCAAAAAACTAAAGAAGCTAAGTTAGCAGAAATCGATAAAAATACTAACTTATCGGATGAAGAAAAAGCCGCAACCAAAGCAGAAGTAGAAAAAGCAGCCATCGAAGCAGCCAAAGCCATTCAAAAAGCTGACACTCAAGAAGCAGTAAATACAGCTCAATCAAAAGGCGAAGCAGCAATTAAAGCAGTAAATCCAATCGGCAAAGAAAAAGCCTTGGAAGCAATCCAAAAAACTAAAGAAGCTAAGTTAGCAGAAATCGATAAAAATACTAACTTATCGGATAAAGAAAAAGCCGCAGCCAAAGCAGAAGTAGAAAAAGCAGCCATCGAAGCAGCCAAAGCCATTCAAAAAGCTGACACTCAAGAAGCAGTAAATACAGCTCAATCAAAAGGCGAAGCAGCAATTAAAGCAGTAAATCCAATCGGCAAAGAAAAAGCAAAAGCAGCAGTAGAAGCTGCAGCAGCTGAAAAAATTGCAACTATTAAAGCAAATCCAAACTTATCAACTGAAGAAAAAGCAAAAGCAATTGCTGAAGTTGAACGTTTAAAACAAGAAGCATTAAAAGCCATTGATAAAGCAACAACAAAAGCTGAACTAGAAAAAGCGTTACGTACTTTCTTATATCAAATGGATCAAGAATCATTAGTTTATGAACGACTATCATTTGACCTTGAAGCATTAATTCAATCATCTATTACTGGAGTAGTAACAGTCGAACGTGGAAAAGCAATTAGTCAAGCTGATGTTATTTCAAAACTAAACTTACCAGCAAATGCTACTGTGATTAACATAGAATTACCTGATACAAATACATTAGGTGACAAGTTTGCTAAAGTAATCCTAAGATTAGCAGATGGGACAGAAGTAACGGTAAAAGTACCGGTTAGAGTTGTTGCTCCACAAAATGGAGATTCTAAACCAGAAACTTCTCTTCTAGATCATGGTGCAAATAACGGAATAGCTAACACGGATGTGAAAGTGGATAAATCTAAGTTAGAAGGCGCTATTCGTCAATTAGATGAACTAATCATCCAAGAATCAGCTAAGCTTGATGCAGAAACTGCAAAAGAAGCGAATGACTTATTAGCAGATGCTAAGAAAGTATTTGCTAATGCAGACGCAACTCAAGCAGAAGTGGATGCAATGGTTAAACGTATCGAAGACTTCATGGCGAAAGTTGCTCCATCAACTGATCATGCAACTCCAGCTAACGACCAAGCTGCTCAAACACAAGCTGTAGCTCCAGCTACTACTCAAGCAGCAGCTAATGCTAGCCAAGAAGCAGCAGAAAACGCGCGTAAAGCAGCTAAAGAATTGCCAAATACAGGTACAGCAGATTCTACTGTAGCTATGGTAGCAGCTGCCGCAAGTGCATTACTTGGTCTCGGTCTTGCAGGCCGTCGTCGTAAAGAAGACGAAGAAGCTTAATTGGTAGATTGTTTGATACTTATTAAATAATAAGTCCGATTTTTAAAGCTCAAACTCTTCGACAATCAAATTCAAATCGGTCAGGTTCACCTTGCTGTACCAAGTACAGTCTACGGCTACCTTCCTAGTTTGTTCTTTGATTTTCATCGAGCATTAAACAAGTACTTCTCATAAGAAAATCTTGCGAAGCTGGATAAAAAGTCTATAAATTCAAAAAAACGCATAAATATCCGGTATTTAAAACTTGATATTATGCGTTTTATTGTTGGAAGATTTATTTCATTTTCTCTTAAAGTTGAGTTTTCGCACCGCCTCTCTTTGCTTTGTCTTAAAATGTTGATTTCGGGATTTGTTTAGAGATTTGTTAGTAAGGTTATTTGTGTATCTAAGTCTATCTATTCCAAGAATGACGCGATGTTGATGATATAAATCTGGTATGATATAATATTTTGGCCCCTTCAATTTAATGAAGGGAGATGTTATGTATGCTAGAGTTACTTTCCCTTTTTCTAGCTCCGTTACTTGTTAACGTACTATCTGAGCTTTTCAAGCTATGGATAAAGAGACGTAGCAAGTAGCATTTAACCCTTTTAGAGGGTAGCAAAAAACCCCATCGGTGGCACGGTGGGGCTTTTTAGTTATATATGCTAGAAGCATTATTTTCCCTTTATTCCTTAATTATAACACAACCCCTCTGATATTTCAAGCTTTTGTTTTGATATGTCCTCAGATGTCATTACGCAATCTTATAACACTGAAGCCTGTGGTTTGAGTCCGCTTTACTGAAATTAGCCCACGCGCTTCTAGCCTCCACTCTACAGCAAAGAAATCAACTCTTTTCTAGGGGATTTCCGCCCTCATTTTGCTCTTTTGTGCTAAAATAGACTTATAAATTGAAAATAAGGAATGTTTATGAAATCGGGTAATGGTTTTTGGAAAGGTTGTCTCTATTTTTGGGGCTTCTTGTTCTTACTGGGCCTTTTGGTTCAATATGCTCTCCCACTTGCGGCTTGTATCCTACTAGGATATGGTGGTTATCGCCTCTATAAACGTTGGCGCTATCCTCTTTTGCAGGATCGTTCGCTCGACGATCGGATTGAGCTTTTAAAAGCTCGGATTCGTCAGGCGGACAAGGATATTCAGCAATTAGAGGGAACTTTAGTAGAAAAAGGCTCAGAGTCCTATAAGAGTCTGGCCAATCAAGTATTAATCGAACTGCGGGAAATTCATCAGGAGGCGGATCGTCTCAAGTCCTATATCGATGCTGATGTCTACAATCGTATTGACAAAAAGGTTCGTACAGTAAGGGCAAGCATCGATGTTCAGCTAGAACGTTTGGATAGAGAAAATCAGGTAGATCTTGAAAATGCGGAGCCAGAGGAATTAGCTCCAGAATTGTCCCAGACCTTGGCCAATATTGCCGTTGACCATCAGGCTATTTTAGACAAGATTGCTACCTCTGCTGAAGGGGATAAGGAAGAATTGACGGCCATTCATAGTTTGAAGATGGAGAAATTCAAAACGATTCTAGACGGCTATTTAAAGATTAAGGCCAATCCTAAAAATTATAATCGGGCAGAAGAACGCTTAGAGCAAGCTAAAGCAGCTATCAAACAATTTGACCTTGAGCTGGACCAAGTCTTGAGAGAACTCAATGAAACAGATATGCGTGATTTTGATATCAGTTTGCGTATCCTAGAAAAAGATCGTAAAGAATAGGTTAGAAACAAAGGAGTAACCATGACAGAATTTAATTTTGATATTGACCAGATTGCCAATAATACGGTAGCTAAGGTGGATAAAACAACCCAAATCATCGAGACAAATACTGGCTCAGACAAGACCTTGACCTTCCTTGAAAAGTTGAGCCCTGAGCAGCAAGAAGGAATCAGGGCGCATGTGCCCCAGTTAGTAGACCAGTTTGTCACCAATCAAAATGCTCTTTTGGATTTTGGCCAATCTGCTGTAGAAGGTGTGAACAATACAGTCAATCGTATCTTGTCAGAACAAAAGAAACTGCAGATTCCCCAAGTGGATGATCTACTCAAAAATACCAACCGTGAGTTGCAAGGCTTTGTAGTCAAATACAAGAACGCTGAAATTGCTGAGTTAGAAGAAAAACCAAACTTTTTGCAACGCTTGTTTAACAAGAGCAAGAATACCCTACAGGAATTTTACTTTGACTCAAAAACAGTGGAGCAAAAGCTGGATGGCATGGCTGCCGCAGTGGTCAAGCAAGAAGATGTGCTAGCTCGAAATATCGTCTCTGCTGAGATGTTGATTGAGGACAATACCAAATCCATTGAAAATCTAGTGGGAGTGATTTCCTTTATCGAAGCCAGCCAGACAGAAGCTGGCAATCGTGCTGCCGAACTAAAGGCCCAAGTTGACCAACTCGATACAAGTACGGTAGAATACCAAACCAAATCACAAGAATTGGCCCGCATGGCTGAAGTGGTCAATACCCTTGAACAACAGCACACTGAGTATGTTAGCCGTCTCTATGTTGCCTGGGCAACAACACCTCAGATGCGTAATCTTGTGAAGGTGTCATCTGATATGCGCCAAAAATTGGGCATGCTTCGTCGTAATACGATTCCAACAATGAAGCTTTCTATTGCCCAGCTTGGTATTTTGCAACAATCAATGAAATCAGGTGTTGTGGCAGATGCCATTGTCAATGCCAATAATGCTGCCCTTCAGATGCTAGCTGAGACCAGCAAGGAAGTGATTCCGCAGATGGAACGAATTGCTCAAAGCCCGACAGTCGCTGTCGAATCTGTTACCAAACTGGCTGAAAGTCTGGTTGCTCAAAACCAAGGTATCGTCGCAGCTATTGAATTGGGTCGTCAGAAACGTGCCCAACTAGAAACAACCATTGTCAAATCCGCAGAAATGATCAACGATTCTGTCAAACTACGCGATGAGAAAATTGTCCAAGCTCTTCTAGACCAAGGAAAGGCCGCTCAGAAAGAAGTTCAAGAATAAGAAGGAATTCGACTTACCATTTGACTTGTATTTAAAGAAATTAGCAGTAAGCATTGTCCAAGAACTCATCAGAAGTCATTCATTTCAAGATTACAAGGGGGAAAATTGGACATGGCGATAGATAATTTGATTTATTTAGCTATTTTGTCAATTTAGTAAATTATTAACCGATAAAATAACACTTAATAAAAAATTATAAAGATAGATAAATTGGAAAAGTTATAGGGAGGTTACAATGTCAAATGATGGAAATTTTGAAATATCTATTCCTAGTGATAATGATGGATTTATTGTTTTAAAATGTCCAATTTGTAGTGAAAAATTTATGATTCAAATCCAAGATGAATACGATGATAGCTTGATAGATGTTTGGTGTCCTAAGTGTGGGCTCAAAAGTAATAATTATTTAGATGATGATATAAATGACTTGGCAGAAAATATAATTCAAAACTATGTTGCTGATTTATTAAATAATTTTTCAAAAGATATGGAGAGGACATTCAGAAACAATAAGGACATACAATTTAAGGGTGGTAAAAAGATAGATAAGGAATCAGAAATGCCAATTGGAAGGAAAGTTGGAGACTTCGAAGAGAAAAGATATTTGTGTTGTGATAAAGTAGCAAAATTACGAACTATATCAAAATTCGAGGGCGGCTATTGTCCATTTTGTGGGGAGTTAGTAGATGGAGATTAATAAAAAAGAGCTTAGAAAAATTAGCAGAAGATTTAGAATGTTGGCTTCAAATGTGATGAATGCTTATTTCGGGGAACAGACTGATGCATTAATAGAATTTCTGGATTATATAAAAAAGACATCTTTGATATTTGATTATGTTGAGAGTTTATCTTATGATGTAGAGGGGTTAGAATCAGAACTTGATAGGATTAATTCCTCATATGGAAATGAAACTTTAAATTTGGGGACTGATAGCCGTAAAAGAACTTATCTTCTATATAGAGCATTTGACTATATTGCCCTTAAAAAGTTGTCTACAACTAATTTTGGATGGTACTATGTACATAGTAAAAAATATCAAGATATGGCGAAAGCATTTGGTGACAGATTGATTTATCCATTTGTTTTAGAAATTGAGGAGTATATTAAGGATATTGCGACAGATATGGGATTTGATAGTGATAGTTCATATAACATAACGATTAATAGTTCAGGGGTACAAGTTAATATAGCTGAACATGGAAGTACAGTTAACGCTGAGCAGGGAAATATTATTAATAGTGAGGAATTCTCTAAAGCTATGGAGAATGTTGAAGATGCTATTGAAACATTAGAAAATAGCGAATCTAAATCAGTACTCAAGCAGAACTTGGAAATTATTAAAAATGAGATTCAAGAATCACAACCAAAGCAGACCATCTTGACTTCAGCTTTTAATACAATGAAATTTATCGCAACAACTGTTGCCTTAACACCTGACCTCGTAGAAGGAATTAAAATCCTTTCCTCGATAATTGGAGTTAAAATCTAAGAAAGACACATTTTGAGGAGAGGGTGTATGAAAAAGCTACAACTTGTAACTTGAAATATAAAGACTTCGCAAAAACATACTAAATCAAAAAAAGCCCTGCTATCGTTATGATAGCAGGGCTTAACTTCAATATCCAAATGATGTATTTATCTAAAAAAAGTAGTGATTAGAATGATTTCCCTTGCAATATACTGAAATTAACAAAAAGAAAAAACGCTGATCAAGCGTTTTTCTTCTGTATTGATTCGTATTGAATGCTTACTTAACTTCTGTAAACACAACGTGTTTGCGAAGTTTTGGTGAGTATTTCTTCAATTGAAGACGGTCTGGAGTGTTACGTTTGTTTTTAGAAGTAAGGTACAAGCGTTCACCAGATTCTTTGTGTTCAAGTGTAATATTTACGCGCATGGTATCTCCCTTCTATTATTCAGCTGATGCAGCTTTAGCGATTTTACGTCCTTTGTAGTATCCTTTAAGTGATACACGGTGAGAACGTGAGTAATCTCCAGTAGTTTCGTCAAAGTTTACAGATGGAGCTGTTACTTTGTAGTGTGTACGACGTTTGTTTTTCTTCGCTTTTGAAGTGCGACGTGCAGGTACTGCCATTTTGATTTCTCCTTTAGGTATTTATATTCGATTCAATCTACTGATTTTCATCAACCATACTAGGATAACACATTTTTTTTGTAAAGTAAAGTTACTTGACAAAAAAAGATGAAAAAATTAAAAGGTCATCAACTGAATTAATCGAAATTTTCTGAAAATTCAAGAATTTTCTTCTGTTCATTGACTTTAAAATGTGCTATAATAGTAAAAACTGAAATGGGAGGGAACAAATGACTGAATTAGATAAACGTCACCGCAGTAGCATTTATGACAGTATGGTTAAATCACCAAACCGTGCCATGCTTCGTGCGACTGGTATGACAGATAAGGACTTTGAAACACCGATTGTGGGAGTTATTTCGACTTGGGCGGAAAATACACCATGTAACATCCACTTGCATGATTTTGGGAAATTAGCCAAAGAAGGTGTCAAATCGGCAGGTGCTTGGCCTGTACAATTTGGGACTATCACTGTAGCGGACGGGATTGCCATGGGAACGCCTGGTATGCGTTTCTCTTTGACATCTCGTGATATCATTGCGGACTCAATCGAGGCGGCTATGGGTGGTCACAACGTCGATGCCTTCGTCGCTATCGGTGGCTGTGACAAGAACATGCCTGGTTCTATGATTGCCATTGCCAATATGGATATTCCAGCAATTTTCGCCTATGGTGGAACTATTGCACCGGGAAATCTTGATGGTAAAGATATTGACTTGGTTTCTGTATTTGAAGGTATCGGAAAATGGAACCACGGAGATATGACAGCTGAGGACGTGAAACGTCTTGAATGTAATGCCTGCCCTGGCCCTGGTGGCTGTGGTGGTATGTACACAGCTAATACCATGGCGACTGCTATCGAAGTTCTGGGTATGAGTTTGCCAGGCTCTTCATCTCATCCAGCTGAATCAGCTGATAAGAAAGAAGACATCGAAGCAGCAGGACGTGCTGTTGTTAAGATGTTGGAACTTGGTCTCAAACCATCAGATATCTTGACTCGTGAAGCCTTTGAAGATGCTATCACTGTAACTATGGCTCTCGGTGGTTCTACAAATGCCACTCTTCACCTGCTTGCCATTGCCCATGCTGCCAATGTTGACTTGTCACTTGAGGACTTTAATACAATCCAAGAACGTGTGCCTCACTTGGCCGACTTGAAACCTTCTGGTCAGTATGTTTTCCAAGACCTCTACGAAGTCGGTGGTGTGCCTGCGGTTATGAGATATCTCTTGGCAAATGGTTTCCTTCATGGAGACCGCATCACATGTACTGGTAAGACTGTTGCTGAGAACTTGGCTGACTTTGCAGACCTTACACCAGGTCAAAAAGTCATCATGCCACTTGAAAATCCAAAACGTGCGGACGGTCCGCTTATCATCTTGAACGGGAACCTTGCTCCTGACGGTGCGGTTGCCAAGGTATCAGGTGTTAAAGTGCGTCGTCACGTTGGACCAGCTAAGGTCTTTGACTCAGAAGAAGATGCGATTCAGGCCGTTCTGACAGATGAAATCGTTGATGGCGATGTAGTCGTTGTCCGTTTTGTTGGACCGAAGGGTGGTCCAGGAATGCCTGAGATGCTCTCACTTTCATCCATGATTGTTGGTAAAGGTCAAGGAGACAAGGTTGCCCTCTTGACGGATGGTCGTTTCTCTGGTGGTACTTATGGTCTGGTTGTCGGCCATATCGCCCCTGAGGCTCAGGATGGTGGACCAATTGCCTACCTTCGTACAGGCGATATCGTTACGGTTGACCAAGATACCAAAGAAATATCTATGGCCGTATCCGAAGAAGAACTTGAAAAACGTAAGGCAGAAACAACCTTGCCACCACTTTACAGTCGTGGTGTCCTCGGTAAATACGCCCACATCGTATCATCTGCTTCACGCGGAGCCGTGACAGACTTCTGGAATATGGACAAGTCAGGTAAAAAATAAACTCAAAAAGCAAGCCAATTCGGCTTGCTTCTTTTCATCTTCAAAAGTGATTTGTCTGCTTAACGAGGTGGCAGTCCAAGGGCAATACGGCCGTAGCGACTAATTCGTGTGATTTTCCAAGCAGGCGACCAGGTAACTTCAACCTTGACATCTTCGATACCTTCGATTTGTTTCAGACCTGCAACGATTTCGATAGGCAAACTTTCGGCGCAATCGCAGGCGGTGTCAGTGAAGGTCATGACAATCTTGCAGAGACCCGTTTCGTCCAGATTGATTTCATAAATCAATCCTAGATTGTAAACATCCAATTCCACATCTGTATCAAAAACCTTCTCTAGTTTTTCGATAATTTGGTCTTGCAAGGCCAAAGCACGGTCATTGATTTTGATATCCTCTCTCATTACAGTCCCTCCACGTGATAAATATCCTCTATTTTCTCATAATTCTGACAATTTGGCAAGTTTTTGATGAATTTTCTGAAAAATATGATAAAATGAAGAAAATACGGAATCAAGGGGAAGTCTATGGAGCAGATTGGAAAAGTCTTTAGACAATTACGAGAGTCAAGAAATATCTCGCTGAGACAAGCAACTGGGGGACAATTTTCTCCGTCCATGTTATCTCGCTTTGAAACAGGTCAGAGTGAACTTTCGGTAGAAAAGTTTCTATTTGCCCTAGAAAATATATCTGCCAGTGTGGAGGAAATCCTCTTTCTAGCTAGAGGTTTTCAGTATGATACTGATTCTGAGTTGAGAAAAGAAATCACAGATGTCTTGGATATAAAGAATATAGCACCTCTTGAAGACCTGTATCGCAAGGAATATCAAAAGCATGCCCATTCTCAAAACAAACAGAAACATATTCTAAATGCCATTATTATCAAGTCTTATATGAAGAGTATGGATGAAACGGTTGAGTTAACGGCAGAGGAAGGGAAAATCCTTCATGATTATTTGTTTTCTACCGAGATTTGGGGAAGCTATGAACTCAATTTATTTTCAGTCAGTTCACCGTTCTTATCTGTTTCTCTTTTTACTAGATATGTACGAGAAATGGTCCGAAAATCCGATTTTCTAATGGAAATGTCTGGTAATCGAAACCTTTTTCATACTATGCTATTGAATGGTTTTTTAGCCAGCATTGAATGTGAAGAATTCACCAATGCCTCTTATTTTAAACGTGTCATCAAAGAGCATTTCTACAAGGAAAATGAGACCTATTTCCGAATTGTCTATTTGTGGGCGGAAGGTCTCCTTGATAGCAAGCAGGGCAGAGTCAAGGAAGGTCAGAAAAAGATGGAAGATGCTGTCCGTATTTTTGAGATGCTTGGCTGTAACAAATCTGCCGAATACTATAGAAAAACCTCCGATTGTTGAATATCTGCAAACCAAGAAAAAAATTTGAAATTTGAAGCGATAGAACTCTTGCCCTCTCTCAGGTCATTACAAAAATTCTATCGTTTCTTTTTACTCATTTTTTTGTTGCATATATTCAAAAGTTTTCCCTTTAAATTTCTAAGTGCTATACTATTGTCATACTTCATATAGGAATTAGAACAAGAAGGGAGATTACCTATGAAACTATTGTTTAGAAATCAAGCTTATCGACTCTTGACTTTGTCACGCTTCTTCAATGCCTTTGGTGCTTCGATTTTTAATCTGGTATTTATCGTCTATGCATCGACCCTGCCACAAGCCTCTTTTGCAGTTGCTATGGCGAATATTGTCATGATTATTCCGACTCTCTTTACAGTTTTTGTAGGGATTCGGGCAGATTACACGAGGGACAAGGTCAAATGGATGACCTATAGCGGTTTGTTTCAGGCGGTTTTATTTTTTCTGGCAGCCCTAGTTGTTCAGCAAGCTACTCTCTTTGCCTTTTCTAGCCTGTGTTTAATCAATGTCATTAGTGATGTCATCAGTGATTTTGCAGGTGGCCTGCGTATGCCTCTCGTTAAGGAAAAAGTAGCTGAAGATGATTTGATGGAAGCTTACTCTTTTTCCCAATTCATCACCTATATTTCAGCTATTGGTGGTCAAGCTTTCGGAGTTTGGCTCTTAGGTCTATCGGTCAATAATTTTTCTCTCGTTGCGGGAATCAATGCCTGTTTTTTCCTAGTATCAGCCTCTGTTCTCTTTTTGGGAAGAAGCAAATTGAGCCTGTCAATTTCATCTGCTGATGGTGAATCACTAAAAAATGAGAAGCTTTCTATCAAAGACCAGTTCCTAACAATTTACCGAAATTTACGCCTCGTTTTTCTTAAAGGTGGACAGAAAAACTTTGGATTCATGATCTTTGCTGTCTTGCTGATCAATGCCTTGGGTGGTTCCTTAGGGGGCATCTACAATATCTTCTTTTTGAGCCATTCTCTCTTGAATTTTTCTTACACAGAGGCGTTATTTATCAGTCAAGTCGGTGCTGTAGTAGCAGTCATCATCAGTAGCCTTACGGGCAATGATTATTTTGGGAAGCAGTCCCTGCCTAGATTGATGATGTGGGCTACCGTAGGGCTCAGTCTAATTGGTCTGGCTAACGTATTCAATCAAGTTGTGCTTGGTTTGCTATTTCTCTTTTTAACTCTGTATGTGTCTGCTAAAGTTCAACCAAAGATTAGTGCCATGCTCATGAAAAATCTAGCTCCAGAGGTTCTAGCTCGTACCAGTAATTTTTTAGGTCTCTTGTTTACCTTATCCATACCTGTGGGAACAGCCTGTTTTTCACTTATAGCTGTATGGAATATACAGTTGACTTGGATGCTATTTGTTGGTCTTTCCTTGCTAGCTATTCTTTTGACAGGTCTTAATCTCAAAAATGATATCTAATACTCTTCGAAAATCTCTTCAAACCACGTCAACGTCGCCTTGCCGTAAGTATATGTTACTGACTTCGTCAGTTCTATCTCCAACCTCAAAGCTGTGCTTTGAGCAACCTGCGGCTAGTTTCCTAGTTTGCTCTTTGATTTTCATTGAGTATAAATCCTAATTTTTTTCTTACTGTTTTAATCCCTCTATTTATGGTAAAATAAGACTATTAAGTTTAAAGAGGATTCCCTATGAAATTACAAAAACCAAAAGGAACGCAGGATATCTTGCCTGCTGAGTCTGCCAAATGGCAGTACGTTGAGGGCTTTGCCCGTGAAATTTTCAAGCGCTATAACTATGCAGAAGTGCGCACGCCTATTTTTGAGCACTACGAGGTTATCAGCCGCTCTGTCGGAGATACAACGGATATCGTGACCAAGGAAATGTACGATTTCTATGACAAGGGTGACCGTCATATTACCCTCCGTCCAGAAGGAACAGCGCCAGTTGTCCGTTCCTATGTGGAAAATAAACTCTTCGCCCCAGAAGTGCAAAAGCCAAGCAAGTTCTACTACATGGGTCCTATGTTCCGTTATGAGCGTCCGCAGGCAGGGCGTTTGCGCCAGTTCCACCAGATTGGTGTTGAGTGCTTTGGCTCTAGCAATCCAGCTACGGATGTGGAGACCATCGCTATGGCAGCTCATTTCTTGAAAGAAATCGGTATCCAAGGTGTCAAACTACACCTCAATACGCTTGGAAATCCTGAGAGCCGTGCGGCTTATCGCCAAGCCTTGATTGACTATTTGACACCGCTTAAGGAGACCTTGTCTAAGGATAGCCAGCGTCGCTTGGAGGAAAATCCTCTCCGTGTCTTGGACTCTAAGGAAAAAGAAGACAAGGTGGCAGTGGAGAATGCACCGTCTATCTTGGATTTCCTTGATGAAGAAAGTCAGGCTCATTTTGATGCTGTGCGTCAGATGTTGGAAAATCTGGGTGTAGACTATATCATCGATACCAATATGGTGCGTGGTTTGGACTACTACAATCACACCATTTTTGAGTTTATCACTGAGATTGAGGGCAATGACTTGACAGTCTGTGCGGGTGGTCGTTACGATGGCTTGGTTGCTTACTTTGGTGGCCCTGAAACTGCTGGCTTTGGTTTTGGACTTGGTGTAGAGCGCCTGCTTCTCATTCTTGAAAAGCAAGGTGTGGCCCTCCCTATCGAAAATGCCCTAGATGTCTATATTGCGGTCTTGGGTGAAGGAGCAAATGTTAAGGCCTTGGAATTGGTACAAGCTCTTCGCCAACAAGGTTTCAAAGCAGAGCGTGATTACCTCAACCGTAAACTCAAAGCTCAGTTCAAGTCAGCCGATGTCTTTGCAGCTAAGACCCTCATCACTCTAGGCGAGAGTGAAGTCGAAAGCGGACAAGTAACGGTCAAGAATAATCAAACCCGAGAAGAAGTGCAAGTGTCACTTGAGGCTATCAGCCAAAACTTCTCAGAAATCTTTGAAAAATTAGGCTTTTAATAGTAGAAAAACTGGTCAGGACCTTACTCCTGACCGTTTTCTTTTGCAAAATGACAAAAATCATAAACTTTTTGACAAATATGCTTGTCAAAAAGAAAAAGATGTGTTACAATAAATTCAAGTTAAGAGAAAAGGAGAAAGGAACGATTATGTGGGCATTAGGATTTGTACCTCTTGTGATTATGTATTATATCTACCATTCCCAAAAGGTCAAGAAACTGGAGAATAAAATCAAAAGAATTGAGCAAAAACAGAAAGGAAATAAAGAAATGTCAAGATTATTAAAAGAATTGATTGGGAAAACACCGACAATCATTGGACAAGTGTTTGGAACAGACAACTGGGAAGTTGTGGATGTTGATGAGGAATGGGTCAAGCTACGCCGTGTTGATAAAAAGGGAAAAGAAAAATTCAAACTACAACGCATTGAGGATATCCAAACCGTTGAATTTGACGGAAAGTAGGTGTGTAACATGCAACTAAAAAATCGTCTAAAAGAGCTGCGGGCTCGCGATGGCCTCAATCAAACCGAACTAGCCAAGCTAGCAGAGGTTTCCAGACAGACCATTAGCCTATTAGAACGGGACGAATACACCCCTTCCGTTGTGATTGCCTTGAAAATATCTCAGATTTTCAACGAAACAGTCGAATCGGTATTTCGCTTGGAGGAGGACGAGTGATGAACATGTATAGAGTGGTTTATTATATGAGTGTTCTTGCCCTTATTGTGAATGCCTTTGCTATGATTGGAACATTACTGGGTTGGTTCTATTTTGTTGAAAGTAAGTATTTGTTTTGGATTAACTTAGTCCTCTTGTCCATTTTCAATTGGTTGAAGAAAAAGGAGAAAGATGATGAACAAGTATAAAGTAATTTATTATGTAGTTGCCATAGCTCTATTAGTCAGCGTGTGTCTACTAATTGGAACAAATCTAGGATGGTTTGATCTCTATTACAGCGACCAATTTATTTGGGCCTACTTTGCTCTTATCCCAGTCGTTGACTGGATTGAAAAGAAATCCAAAAATCTAGCAAGTGAAAAAGGAGAATGAATATGAAAAAGAAAAAGAAACATGGATTGTTATTTTTAATGTCTGTTGTCTTGGGAGGTTTCTTGGGCATGTTTGTAGGGATGTTTAAGGCACGTGCCGAATCCCACGAAATTATGTTAGATGTAAAAGTCTTGATACCATGGATATCAGCTATTTGTTTACTGATAGGTTTTATTAGCATTCTTTTGACGTTCAATTTCTTAAAGAAAAGCAGAAAATTTCACTCCTTGTATCAAGAGGAAATGGATGATGATTTGAATGAAAACTATTATGTGCAAATGCATCGTAATCTTGAGTTTGGAACTATTGCTTTTCATATTACAAGTGTAGCGATTTTATTGGCTCTCTTTATTTCAGGAAGTGAAGTGATTGTACTAGATAGAAGCAATCTAATCTTACCTCTTTCTTTTTTGGGATTAGTGTTGATTTTTAATGCTCAAAAATATTTTTATAAGACTATTGCGATTGTTCGTCAGTTTGATTTGGCATTTTTCTCTACACCAAAGGATTATTTAGACTATGTCAATTCTTGCGATGAAGGGGAGCGCCAGGCTAATTTGGAACAGAGTTTTCGAATTTTATTCCAATTAAACCAATATGTCTTGCCAGGTCTCTACTTTTTGATTGCTCTCTTTTCCTTGCTGACAGGAGAGATTCAGTTACTAGCTTTCTTGCTGGTAGGAGTGATCCATATTTATATCGGTGTGATGCAGTTGCCTATGGTGAAACGTTATTTCAAATAAAGGAGTTTCTATGATTCGTGTTGAAAATGTAAGCAAAAGTTTTGGGAGCAAAAAAGCTCTTCACCAGATTTCTTTTGAGATTAAGGAGGGTGAAATCTTTGGTTTTCTTGGACCTTCTGGCTCAGGTAAAACAACCATGATCAATGTCTTGACAGGTCAGTTGGCTGCAGATCAAGGTAACACAGTTTTGTTAGGCAAGAATTCTCAAGATTTAACTTCAAATGATTTGGAACAAATTGGTATTGTTAGTGATGGCAGTGGTTTTTATGAAAAGATGAGTCTTTACAAAAATCTTCTCATCTATGCTAAGTTATATGGTCTCAAGGCAGATAGAGTAAATCAGGTGCTCCAACAGGTTGGGTTGGCAGATTCTAAAGATGTTATCGCAGAAAAGTTATCTACTGGAATGAAACAACGAATGTTCTTGGCTCGTGCCCTTCTTAATGCTCCTAAGATTCTCTTCCTAGATGAGCCAACCAGTGGCTTAGACCCTACAACATCTAAGATGATTCATACCCTACTACAAGAATTAAAGCAGGCAGGGACAACTATCTTTCTGACCACGCACGATATGAATGAGGCAACTCTGCTTTGTGATCGCTTATCTCTTTTGAATAAGGGTAACCTAATAGAGTATGGAAGTCCGCAAGATATTATCCAGAAGTACCATGTGGATAAGAAAGTACGTGTGGTTTATAATAATGGACGAGAACAGATAGTTCCATTTGAAGAATTGCCACATTTAGACACGACAGATTTGATGGTGGTTCACTCTTGTGAGCCGACTTTAGAAGAAATCTTTATCAGATTGACAGGAGAAAAGTTAGATGTTTAGAAAATTAAATGCCCTACTATGGTTAAGATTACAAGTCCTTATTAGCAATTCAACTTTGTTAGCAACTTTATTGATGCCTTTTGGTACTGCTGTTCTATATAATGCATTCATGAATAAGAATGGAGAATTGGGTGCGTTTCTCCTTTCTATGAGTTTGACCATGGTCTTGAGCATGGGAAGTGGTTATATGGTATCGATTATGATGGCAGAAGATAAGGAAAAGCGCAATCTTAAATCACTCATCCTAAGTGGTGTGACAGCAACAGAATATACTCTTAGTATGCTCGTCCTCCCTTTGTTGATTATGTTGCTTGGAATGATTGTACTTCCCATCTATCTTAAAGTAGATGTATCGGGTTATTTATTTGCCTATGTTATCTATTTGATTCTAGCAACTATTAGTGTTATTTTTCTCAACCTTCTAATCGGTGCGGTGTCAGATACTCAGTCTAAAGCGCAAGTTTATAGTATCTTCCCTATGTTAATCGTCTCTGTTTTACCTATGATTGCTCTTCAAAATGATACGGTTCAGAAAGTGTTAGATTACTCGTTCGTCGGTCCTATTGTAAATCTTTTAAATAAAAAAGGTGGAGAAATATCCTTTTCTAATATCGGCATGTTACTTGCATGGGTACTTGTGTTAGGAATAGCGAACCTCTTTGTATTGAAAAACAGCTATAAAGTAAGATAGGAGCCTTTTATGAAATTACTTAAAAACCTCGGCTGGTTTCTTCTAGCTGTTCTATCCTTTTTCTTTATCTATGGTCTGGTTCAGAGCATGGCTCTGTCAGCTCTTGGACTAGGGGCTTCGATATATGGAGTTTTACCACTTTATATCGCCCTGTCAGGAGCCTATGTTTATGGAATTTACAGATGGTATCAGACAGAAAAGGTTAGCATCCAGACGACTGCTTTTAATCGTCATATCTGGTTGCCTACTCTGGTTTTGCTAGTGGCTATTACAGCCCAGTTCTTTTTACCAGAAGATCCGTCGGTCAGTCAACAAATCGTATCTCAACTGACAGTGGAACAGCCTGCATTTGGTTTCTTTATGGTGGTGGTCTTTGCTCCTTTGACGGAAGAACTTATCTTTAGAGGGATGTTGGCACGCTATCTCTTTCCTAAGCAGGACAAGAGCAAACAGGTTCTGTTTCTTCTGGTATCTAGTGTTCTGTTTGCCTTGATTCATTTCCCAGGTGATGTGCAACAATTTTTAGTCTATACTAGTCTTGGTTTTAGCTTGGGCTTGGCTTATATTAGCAGAAAAGGTCTGGTCTACAGTATTTCTCTCCACGCTTTGAATAATTTAGTCAGCTTTTTGATGATTCTCATGCTATAATAGATTCAGGAGGTCACATGAAACGAGTAATTTTATTAGCAGTGATTCAAGCAGTTGTTCTATTTTTCATCATTGGAGCGCTAGCTTATGCCTTTAAGGGAGATTTCTTCTACAGCCATCTAGCAGTGGTCTTTGCCCCTATTGCCGGTATCTGGCGTTTTGGGACAGCTTACACAACAGAAATTGTCTTGCCTCGAAAGGCAGCTGAAATTGCTGAAAAGCGTAAAGCAGGCAAAAATTCAAAATAAAAGAGTCCGGTGAAGTTCATCGGATTTTTTATTGGCGCTAATTTTTAGGGACTTCACCTAATTTTTAAAGACTGGCAAACTTTTCTGATGATTTTCATGAAGAGCCTGCGCTTTTATGGTAAAATAGTAACAGAATAAAAGAGGAGAGAAACAATGAAACGTAGTATGTATGCTGGTCGTGTTCGTGAGGAACACATCGGACAAGAAATTACCTTGAAAGGATGGGTTGGCCGTCGTCGTGACCTAGGTGGTTTGATCTTTATCGACCTTCGTGACCGTGAAGGAATTATGCAGTTGGTTATCAATCCTGAAAAAGTATCTGCAGAGGTCATGGCAACAGCTGAAAGCCTTCGTAGCGAATTTGTTATTGAGGTGACAGGACAGGTCGGTGCGCGTGAGCAAGCCAATGATAAGTTGCCAACAGGCGCGGTTGAGTTGAATGTGACAGCTCTTACTGTGCTCAATACAGCTAAAACAACACCATTTGAGATTAAGGATGGCATTGAGGCTAATGACGATACACGTTTACGTTACCGTTACCTTGACCTTCGTCGTCCAGAAATGTTGGAAAATCTTAAACTTCGTGCCAAGGTGACCCACTCTATCCGTAATTACTTGGATGAGTTGGAGTTTATCGATGTGGAGACACCATTCCTTTCTAAATCAACACCAGAAGGGGCGCGTGACTATTTGGTGCCGTCTCGTGTTAATAAAGGGCATTTTTACGCCCTTCCTCAAAGTCCACAAATCACGAAACAGCTCTTGATGAATGCTGGTTTTGACCGTTATTACCAAATCGTTAAATGTTTCCGTGATGAGGACTTGCGTGGTGACCGTCAGCCTGAGTTTACCCAGGTCGACTTGGAAACTTCATTCCTTACTGAGCAAGAAATCCAAGATATCACAGAAGGATTGATTGCGCGCGTGATGAAGGAAACAAAAGGCATCGAAGTGACGCTTCCATTCCCTCGTATGAAATACGATGATGCGATGGCTCTTTATGGTTCTGACAAGCCAGATACCCGTTTTGACATGTTGCTTCAGGACTTGACAGAAGTGGTCAAAGGTGTAGACTTTAAAGTCTTCTCAGAAGCACCTGCTGTTAAAGCCATTGTGGTCAAAGGAGCTGCGGAAAACTATTCACGTAAAGACATTGACAAGATGACGGAAGTAGCTAAACAGTACGGTGCCAAAGGTCTTGCTTGGGTCAAGGTTGTTGATGGAGAATTAAATGGACCAGTTGCTAAGTTCTTGACGGACATACAAGCAGAATTGACAACAGCGCTTGCTCTTGAAGATAAGGACTTGGTTCTCTTTGTGGCAGATACGCTGGAGGTAGCCAATGCAACACTCGGTGCCCTTCGTGGACGTATTGCCAAAGAGCTTGGTTTGATTGATAATGATAAGTTCAACTTCCTTTGGGTGATTGACTGGCCAATGTTTGAATGGTCTGAAGAAGAAGGCCGCTACATGAGCGCCCACCATCCGTTCACCCTTCCACAGGAAGAGACTGCTCACGAATTAGAAGGTGATTTGGCTAAGGTTCGTGCCATTGCTTACGATATTGTCTTGAACGGTTATGAGCTTGGTGGTGGTAGTCTTCGTATCAACCAAAAAGACCTTCAAGAACGCATGTTCAAGGCTCTTGGTTTCTCAGCTGAAGAAGCAAATGACCAGTTTGGCTTCCTTCTTGAAGCCATGGACTATGGTTTCCCACCGCACGGTGGCTTGGCTATCGGGCTTGACCGTTTTGTCATGTTACTTGCTGGAGAAGAAAATATCCGTGAAGTCATTGCCTTTCCTAAGAACAACAAGGCAAGTGATCCAATGACACAAGCTCCTTCAACAGTAGCTCTCAAACAACTAGAGGAACTCAGCTTACAAGTAGAAGAAGATGAAACAAGCAAAACGAATTAAGCGGTGGCGCTATTATCTGCGCCGCTTTGCTCATCAGATAAAAATTTTACGTGTCTTACAAAGCATCTCTCGCGAAAAATATGATGAGAAGATTTCTGCCTCTCTGGTCTATGGATTTCTATCAGCAGTAGCGGTCAATTTCTTTTTCCAACCAGGTCATGTGTATTCGAGTGGTGCGACAGGCTTGGCACAGATTATCTCTGCCTTAAGTAATCACTGGTTTGGTTTTCACATTCCGATTTCGCTGACCTTCTACGCCATTAATTTTCCTTTGATGGTCTTGGCTTGGTATCAGATTGGGCATAAGTTCACCATCTTTACCTTTATCACGGTGTCCATGAGTTCCTTCTTTATCCAGTTTGTCCCTGTGGCGACCTTGACGGAGGATCCTATTATCAATGCCCTTTTTGGGGGCGTTGTCATGGGCTTGGGGATTGGTTTTGCTCTTCGAAGCAATATCTCTAGTGGTGGGACGGATATCGTCAGCCTAACCATTCGCAAGAAAACAGGTAAGAATGTCGGTAGTATTTCTTTCTTGGTAAATGGGACTATCATGCTGATAGCTGGTTTGACCTTTGGTTGGAAATACGCTCTCTACTCTATGATTACCATCTTTGTCTCTAGCCGTGTGACAGACGCTGTCTTTACAAAGCAAAAACGAATGCAGGCCATGATTGTGACCAATCATCCAGAGAAGGTTATTGAAAAAATACATAAAAAATTGCACCGCGGAGCAACCATGATCCACGATGCAGAAGGAACCTATAATCACGAAAGAAAGGCAGTTTTAATCACTGTCATTACACGTGCAGAGTTTAATGAATTTAAACAGATTATGAAACAGGTGGATCCAGGTGCCTTTGTCTCTGTATCTGAGAATGTTCATATTTTGGGACGATTCGTTGAAACAGAAAATTAGTAACTAAAAAACCAGCTCGAGCTGGTTTTTATTTTTCGATAATTTTGTGGGCAATCAACTGGCGATAACAAATTTGTTTATTGCTTTTAGCATCGTTGATAATCTGGAGAATCGTTTCAAATGATGTTTGACCAAGTTCTAGGCTATTAATATCGACATAGGCTGCCAAGTTGAGCTTGGGATTGACTGAGTCGAAGCTGAGAACAGGGACATCCAGTTGGTGCTTAGTAATATAGTCACAGACCCCTTCGGCTAGGAGACTATCGGTTGTAATGATAGCATCAATCTGCGGGTCATGCTGAAAGAGGAGTTTACTAAATTGATACCCTTTTTCTTCTAGGAACTCAGTTGCAAAATAGGTCAAATTTCCATCAATAGGTAGTTGGTATTGTTTGAGTGCTGACTCATAGCCTGTTAAACGGTCTTGTGTTACGAAGAGTCGCTTAGTACCTCCAATGAATGCAATTCGTTTGCAGCCTTTTTTGATGAAATATTCGGTTGCATCAAAACCAGCTTGGACATTGTCGTTGTCAACAAGAGGGATAAAGGGTGAAATGGATTTTCCTAGGATGAGGAAGGGGAACTGCTCATCAGCGACCAGCTTGACCAAGGGATCCTCCTCTTCGGCATAAAGGAAGATCAAACCATCCACACGTTTGCCGTAAACCATCTGTGAGATCGCTTTAAGGCGCTCTTTTTCATCTTTACCTGTTGCAATCTGAATTGCATAGTGGTTTTCAGATGCGACTTGGGCGATACCACGGAGGACAGATGGGAAGAAAGGATTTTGATAGAAGGCGTCTGAGTCATCAGGAAGTACCAAGCCAATAACTTGGGTATAACTGCTTACCAAACTACGAGCGTTGAGGTTGGGGTGGTAATTGAGCTCCTTCATAGCCTTGCGAACGCGTTTTTTTGTTTCGTCGCTAATGGTTGATTTGTTTTGAATAACACGGGTTACGGTTGAAGGCGAAACACCAGCAGCCTTGGCCACGTCTTTAATCGTAACGGGCATAAAAATCTCCTATTTATGGTAATCTGGATCACGGAAATGCGTTTTATAAAAGATAGTGACTAGATACAGAACAAAAAGAATGTTTTGTACAGTGATGAGATTTGACATATTTTGGCCAAATAGTCCCAAAATAAGCGTAATCAGAGTTGGTAATCCTAAACAATTCAAGATAAAATGGTAGCACTCTTTAAAGGTTCTAAATGAAAAGAGGCGTGATTTCTTAGTGATATAAAGGAGAAGACTAGCTCCTAGAGAGACAATGAAGAAATTCAAACCAAAGAGGAAGCTGGCACCGAGAACTAGAAAGAGACTGATATAGACACGATTCTGCTGATACCAGTCTTTAGAAATTGCTTGGGTCAAGCTGTCTTTACTTTTGAAACTCTCAGTCTCAATCGCTCGGTAAGAGATACGGGTCAGTTCTTTACTTTCCTTGCTGATGACGAGCTCATTCGTATCGAAATGCAGTTGTAAGTCCTTAGGTAATTCCTTGCTTTGACTTGGACCGATCACAATAGAAGGTGCTTGACTAGCTGTTCCAGTATAAGTTAATTTACCATCAACAATTCTAGCATGTTCGGAGAGATCCTGTACAACCTTATCTGTCAATGGTTCATAGACATTATCGATAAAGGTTTCTAGCGGATAAGTCTCCTGCGAGCTGTTTTGGATGGCAATAGGTACCATAGATAAGCTGATAAGGAAGATACTGGTAAAGAGAAGTTGGAACCAGTTGAGTCCGAAACGTTTGGACAGGGGCTTACGAAATCCCCAAATACTTGAAAAATAGGAAAATGGATATGGAAGCATAGGTATCTTTCTAAAAGGTGTTTTCTATATGAGTATTATTATATAGAGAAATGTGCTTTATTTCAAGTCTAGGAGAAAAATTGCTTGTTGTAAGGATATTACTTACAGTAACAATCGCTAATACTCAATGAAAATCAAAGATCAAACTAGGAATCTAGCCGCAGGTTGCTCAAAACACTGTTTTGAGGTTGTGGTTAGAACTGACGAAGTCAGTAACCGTACTACGGCAAGGTGAAGCTGACGTGGTTTGAATTTGATTTTCATTGAGTATAAAATGAAAAAGGGTGGCGGGGATATATTATCCCTTGTCGCCACCACTTGTAAGTCCTGAAACAAAGTTCTTTTGTAGGAAGAAGAAGAGAATACAGATTGGAAGGGCAATGAGGATAGCACCTGCTGAGAAGTAGGCAATCTTCAAGTTTTTCACATTGCTAACGAAGGTTTGGAGACCTACGGCAACAGTAAAGTATTCTTTCTCACGAAGCAAGAAACTAGAGAGGATATAGTCTCCAAAAGGTCCCATGAAGGCCCAGAGAGCTTGTACGGCAACCATTGGGCGAACAAGTGGAAGAACAATTTGCCAGAAGCGGCGGAAGTGTCCTGCACCGTCTAGTTTTGCAGATTCGTCTAGAGACATTGGCACTGTATCGAAGTAGCCCTTCATGAGCCAAGCATTCATTGGGATACCACCACCAACGTAGAGGAAGATGAGGAACCAGCTGTGGTTAAGGGCGTTCAACATAAGTGCCATAACGAAGAAGGCTGTCAAAGCGGCCATTGTTGGAACCATTTGGATAATCAAGAAGAAGACCAAACTTTGTTTACGAGCCAAGAAATTGTAACGGCTATAAGCATAACCAGCAAGTACGATAATACTTGTTTGAACAGCCATAGTAATTAAGGCGATAATCAAAGTGTTGAGGTACCAAGTACCGTACAAGGTTTCAGTGAAGAGGCCTTTAAAGTTATCAAAATTGAGGTCGATATTAGTATCTAGTTTAAAGGCTGAGACGTTACCTGCTTTAAAGGCTGACATGATGGTAATCAAAAGTGGATAGATAATCACGATTGATAGGCCAATTAAGTAGAGGTAAGTAAGGGTTTGAGTCAGTCTACGTTTGAGTTTAATTGAGTTATTCATCTTAGACGTCCTCCATATCAAATGCGTGTAGTTTCTTGAATGCGATCATAGAGATTGAGATGACAATGATAGAGATAATCAAGGTAACAGCTGCCGCCATAGAGTATTGAGGAGATGTACCTGTTGTCAAACGGTAGATCCATGAAATCAAGATATCAGTTGAACCAGCTCCCCCTCCGACACTACCAGGACCTCCACCATTGAAGAGGTACATGATAGAGAAGTTGTTAAAGTTGAAGGTGTATTGGCTGATCAAAGTAGGTGCCGCAACAGCCAAGATCATTGGGAAAGTGATGTTGCGGAATTTTTGCCAAGCATTGGCACCGTCAATATAAGCTGCTTCGTAAAGGTCGTTAGGAATAGATTGCAAGATACCCAAAGTCAAAACGTAGATATATGGGAATCCAAGCCAACCTTGCATCATAATCAAGGCAACCTTAGTCCAAGTAGGATCTGTTTTCCAAGGAATAAGAGCACCATCAAGGAAAGGAAGGAATTTAGCCAAGATTGGCAAGACTTGAGTGTTGATGGCTCCGACACTATCGTTAAACATGTTTGAAAATGTCAAAATAGTGATGAAGGCTGGGACAGCCCAAGGAAGAAGGAAAATAACACCAAAGATACGTTTTCCTTTGATAAATGGTTGGTTAGCAATGATAGCTGTGAAGATACCGATGACGATCTGTAAAGTTGAGGCAGCCAAAGCCCAGATGATAGTCCAAGAAAGAACGGCACCAAAGGCAGAACGGAAGGTACTCAAACTCCAGATGTTCGTAAAGTTGGTCAAACCAACCCAGTCCAACAATTTGTTTGGTGGCAAGTGTTGGAAGTCGTAGTTGGTAAAGGCGATCATCAAGGTTACGATAACTGGGAAGATAATCGCAAAAGTCATGGCAACATAAGATGGAATGATCAAGAGGTAAGGGAAGCCATTTTCATAGATTCCTTTGAACATTTCTTTAAAGGTAAGTGCTACTGGTATGCCATTGTTAATGTGTTTGGCAGTTGTATGTGCATCTTTGATATTTGCGAAATAAAAGAGTACATAAACAACTACAAAGATTAAATGGAAGGCACCACGAATCAGCATAAAGAGGGAATTATCACGACCTGGTTTGTCACCAAGAGTGATGAGATTGCTCAATTCAGGGGCTGCAAGTGCTAGGAAGTAGAGGAGAAATACAAGGGTTATACCAAGGAATATAAAACCTTTGGATTTTTGTTTATTGTAAATCTGTCCTAACCCAGGAATGATAGAAAGCAGGGCTGCTTTACTAGGTTGTTGCTTTTCCATAATAACTCCTTTCATAGGATACTGGTTTCTAGTTAAAACCTAAACTATATATGTTTTCTATTGATAAATTCAAAGGGGGATTTGAATTCCACCCCCCTTGAACAAATTTTTTTATTCACCAAATTTTTGTTTGATTGTTTCTTTGATCAATGTTACAGCATCGTTAGCAGCTGTTTTCGCATCTTTCTTACCACTTACAGCATCAAAGAGCATATTTTTCGCTGGATCCCAAACTGCAGACATTTGAGAGATGTTTGGCATTGGTTGAGCGTTCTTGAACTGTTTGATAACAGCAGTTGTCAACTCATCGTTTTTACCTTCAGCGTATGAACGAGCCTCAGTGTTAGCTGGGATTTCGTTAGTCTTATCGTATAATACTTTTTGTTGTTCAGTTGAAACAAGGAAGTCTACAAATTTTTGAGAAGCTTCAAGGTTCTTAGTGGCTTGAGGGATGACCCAAGCTTTACCACCACCAAATGCAGCATATTCTTTTCCGTTTGGAAGAGTTGGGATAGTCGCAACACCGTAGTTTACTTTAGCATCTTTGAAGGCTTGGGCTTTCCAAGGTCCGTCGATGATAGCAGCTGTTTTACCTTCTTGGAAATGAGTTTGGATTAAGTTGCCAGCACCTTCCGTATCTTGCATACCTTTAGGCCATTTTTCATACCAAGATTTAGCGTATTCTACACCTTTGATAGCGCCATCGTTGGCAAGACCGATATCTTTAGCGTCCTTACCGTTTTGACCGAATACGTAAGCGCCGTTACCAGCAAGAAGTCCGTATGCATAGTAGAAGTTTGTCCAGTCAGCTAGGAAAGCAGAAGTTTTTCCATCTTCACCAGCGAAGGCATATTTGCTATCTTTAGCAAGGTTTTCTAAGTCAGCAAAAGTTTTTGGAGCTTCTTTTATCAAGTCTTTGTTGTAGTACATAACAAGTGACTCGATAACGGCAGGAGCACCGTAAACTTTACCATTAGCAGCTGTTACAAGAGATTTAGTTGTGTCGTCTGTTTTAGCACCATCGCTCAATTTCACTTCTGAAAGTTGTCCGTCAGAACCAAGGCTACCTACACGGTCGTATGGAGCCATCATAACATCAGGGACATTACCAGATTGGTTGTCAAGAGAAAGTTTATCAAGACCTCCTAGAGCATCACCAGTTTTAAGAGTGACTTTTACTCCAGTTTCTTTTTCATAAGCTTTAGCAACCTCTTCAATATAGCTCTTATATCCCTCGTCTACATATACAGTGAGTTCTTTCGCTTCAGATGAACCAGAATCAGCAGGCTTATCAGCAGTTTTGCTTCCGCAAGCTACCAAAAGCAAGCTAGCAAGTGTAACAGTTCCAAGCACAGCAGCGCTCTTCATGAATTTAGATGACATAGTGTATTCCTCCTAAAGAATAACAAATTTTATAATGAGGAAACGCAAACGTTTTCCTTTATGGGACTAGTATAACACAAATAGAAAACGGTTGCAAGTGTTTTTTGTAAAAATTTTAAAAAAATTTCACGGAAAGAGTAAGCGTTTTATTTGCTTATAATAGAAGAAAAGTAAGAAAATATATTTTCATGCTTTTACTGAAATTATTTAGGGAAACGATTGCCTAGATTTTGAACAAAAAATAAATTGATCTAGACCAAAAGTAGGCTAAGTTGAGCCTTCTATTTGTAGTTGAAGAAGATTTTGTAAATAGAAAAGGAAAATGTATATGTATACATAAAGAAGGACAAGTTTTTTTAAAAAAATAATCAAAAAGTTTTTTAAAAACGCTTGCATTTGTCGGGAAAATACGCTATAATTATCTTAACGCAAACGTTTGCGCCCGAAAATGAAAATTTAAACTACAAATACACGAGGTGTTGTTTATGAAAAAACGTCAAAGTGGTGTGTTGATGCACATCTCTTCTCTCCCAGGAGCATACGGAATCGGATCATTTGGTCAAAGTGCTTACGACTTCGTTGATTTCTTGGTTCGCACAAAACAACGTTACTGGCAAATCCTTCCATTAGGAACAACTAGTTACGGAGATTCTCCTTACCAGTCTTTCTCAGCCTTCGCAGGAAACACTCATTTTATCGATTTGGATATCTTGGTGGAGCAAGGTTTGTTGGAAGCAAGTGACCTTGAAGGAGTTGACTTTGGTAGCGATGCGTCTGAAGTTGACTATGCTAAGATTTACTATGCACGTCGTCCTCTTTTAGAAAAAGCGGTGAAACGTTTCTTTGAAGTCGGAGATGTTAAAGATTTTGAGAGATTTGCTCAAGACAACCAATCATGGCTTGAGCTCTTTGCTGAGTATATGGCTATCAAAGAGCATTTTGACAATCTTGCTTGGACTGAATGGCCAGATGCTGATGCTCGCGTTCGTAAAGCTTCAGCACTTGAAAGCTATCGTGAGCAATTGGCAGACAAGTTGGTTTACCACCGTGTGACTCAATACTTCTTCTTCCAACAATGGTTGAAATTGAAAGCTTACGCTAACGACAACCACATCGAAATCGTTGGAGACATGCCAATCTACGTAGCGGAAGATTCAAGCGATATGTGGGCAAATCCACATCTCTTCAAGACAGATGTCAACGGTAAGGCAACTTGTATCGCAGGATGCCCACCCGATGAGTTTTCTGCAACTGGTCAGCTTTGGGGGAACCCAATCTATGACTGGGAAGCGATGGATAAAGACGGCTACAAATGGTGGATTGAACGCTTGCGTGAAAGCTTCAAAATCTACGATATCGTTCGTATCGACCACTTCCGTGGTTTCGAATCTTACTGGGAAATCCCTGCTGGTTCCGATACAGCAGCACCTGGTGAGTGGGTCAAAGGTCCTGGCTACAAGCTTTTTGCAGCCGTTAAGGAAGAACTTGGTGAGCTAAACATCATCGCAGAAGACCTTGGTTTTATGACAGACGAAGTTATCGAATTGCGTGAACGTACTGGCTTCCCAGGAATGAAAATCCTTCAATTTGCCTTCAACCCAGAAGACGAAAGCATCGATAGCCCACACTTGGCACCTGCTAACTCAGTTATGTACACAGGAACACACGATAACAATACGGTCCTTGGTTGGTACCGTAACGAGATCGATGATTCGACTCGTGAGTACATGGCTCGCTATACTAACCGTAAAGAATACGAAACAGTGCCACATGCTATGCTTCGTACAGTCTTTTCATCAGTTAGCTTCATGGCAATTGCAACTATGCAAGATTTGCTAGAATTGGATGAGGCAGCTCGTATGAATTTCCCATCTACCCTTGGTGGAAACTGGTCTTGGCGTATGACTGAAGATCAATTGACACCAGCTGTCGAGGAAGGCTTGCTTGACTTGACAACAATCTATCGACGAATTAATGAAAATTTGGTAGAATTAAAGAAATAATACAATATCAGGAGACACCTTAAACATGTTATCACTACAAGAATTTGTACAAAATCGTTACAATAAAACCATTGCAGAATGTAGCAATGAAGAGCTTTACCTTGCTCTTCTTAACTACAGCAAGCTTGCAAGCAGCCAAAAACCAGTCAACACTGGTAAAAAGAAAGTTTACTATATCTCAGCTGAGTTCTTGATTGGTAAACTCTTGTCAAACAACTTGATCAACCTTGGTCTTTATGACGATGTCAAAAAAGAACTTGCTGCTGCAGGTAAAGACTTGATCGAAGTTGAAGAAGTTGAATTGGAACCATCTCTTGGTAATGGTGGTTTGGGACGTTTGGCTGCCTGCTTTATCGACTCAATTGCGACTCTTGGTTTGAATGGTGACGGTGTTGGTCTTAACTACCACTTTGGTCTTTTCCAACAAGTTCTTAAAAACAACCAACAAGAAACAATTCCAAATGCATGGTTGACAGAGCAAAACTGGTTGGTTCGCTCAAGCCGTAGCTACCAAGTACCATTTGCAGACTTTACTTTGACATCAACTCTTTACGATATTGATGTTACTGGTTATGAAACAGCAACTAAAAATCGCTTGCGTTTGTTTGACTTGGATTCAGTTGATTCTTCTATTATTAAAGATGGTATCAACTTTGACAAGACAGATATCGCTCGCAACTTGACTCTCTTCCTTTACCCAGATGATAGTGACCGTCAAGGTGAATTGCTCCGTATCTTCCAACAATACTTCATGGTTTCAAACGGTGCGCAATTGATCATCGACGAAGCAATCGAAAAAGGAAGCAACTTGCATGACCTTGCTGACTACGCTGTTGTACAAATCAACGATACTCACCCATCAATGGTTATTCCTGAATTGATCCGTCTTTTGACTGCACGTGGTATCGAGCTTGACGAAGCAATCTCAATCGTTCGTAGCATGACTGCCTACACTAACCACACAATCCTTGCTGAAGCCCTTGAAAAATGGCCTCTTGAATTCTTGCAAGAAGTGGTTCCTCACTTGGTACCAATCATCGAAGAATTAGATCGTCGTGTGAAAGCAGAATACAAAGATCCAGCTGTTCAAATTATCGATGAGAGCGGACGTGTTCACATGGCTCACATGGATATCCACTACGGATACAGTGTTAACGGGGTTGCAGCACTTCACACTGAAATCTTGAAAAATTCTGAGTTGAAAGCCTTCTACGACCTTTACCCAGAAAAATTCAACAACAAAACAAACGGTATCACTTTCCGTCGTTGGCTCATGCATGCTAACCCAAGACTATCTCACTACTTGGATGAGATTATTGGAGAAGGTTGGCACCATGAAGCAGATGAGCTTGAAAAACTCTTGTCTTATGAAGACAAAGCAGCTGTCAAAGAAAAATTGGAAAGCATCAAGGCTCACAACAAACGTAAATTGGCTCGTCACTTGAAAGAACACCAAGGTGTGGAAATCAATACAAACTCTATCTTTGATATCCAAATCAAACGTCTTCACGAGTACAAACGCCAACAAATGAACGCTTTGTACGTCATCCACAAATACCTTGACATCAAAGCTGGTAACATCCCTGCTCGCCCAATCACAATCTTCTTTGGTGGTAAAGCAGCTCCAGCCTACACAATCGCTCAAGACATCATCCACTTGATCCTTTGCATGTCAGAAGTTATTGCTAACGATCCAGCAGTAGCTCCACACTTGCAAGTAGTTATGGTTGAAAACTACAACGTTACTGCAGCAAGCTTCCTTATCCCAGCATGTGATATCTCAGAACAAATCTCACTTGCTTCTAAAGAAGCTTCAGGTACTGGTAACATGAAATTCATGTTGAACGGAGCTTTGACTCTCGGTACTATGGACGGTGCTAACGTGGAAATCGCTGAGTTGGTTGGCGACGAAAACATCTACATCTTTGGTGAAGATTCAGAAACTGTTATCGACCTTTACGCAAAAGCAGCTTACAAATCAAGCGAATTCTACGCTCGTAAAGCTATCAAACCATTGGTTGACTTCATCGTTAGCGATGCAGTTCTTGCAGCTGGAAACAAAGAGCGCTTGGAACGTCTTTACAATGAATTGATCAACAAAGACTGGTTCATGACTCTTCTTGACTTGGAAGACTACATCAAAGTCAAAGAGCAAATGTTGGCTGACTACGAAGACCGTGACGCATGGTTGGATAAAGTTATCGTAAACATTGCTAAAGCAGGATTCTTCTCATCTGACCGTACAATTGCTCAGTATAACGAAGATATCTGGCACTTGAACTAAGATACAAGATTTATACTAATACACTTTCCTATAAAGCGAATTTCGATTGAAATTCGCTTTTTTTATTTTTGAATGCTGTGGATTTGGGTCAATCTTGAATTAAAAAGAGAGAAATCATAGACACAAACTCAGGCTCAGGTTTATGGTTTGATTCCAATGCTTGGTCTCTCATTCTTGCCGATGTTTTCTCAAGTTAGCTCAGAGATCAAGAAATTTATGGATACAACTTTCTTAGGAGTTTATGTAGATTTCTTTAATAAACCAGATTTCAAGTTGAATTTTGACAGTTTGGGAATCACTTTTGCTTGGGTTGCAGCATTACTTGCACTTAGTTATTGGGGATTAAAAAATAAAAAAAGAGTACAGTTTGGGAAACTAACAATTAATCAGCTTCAAAAACTAACTTTTTTTAAAGCTCAGTGTTAGTAAGCTTTGTAAGAAACCTAGTTTAAAACAATAAACCAGCGCTTAAAATGCTGGTTTTTACTGTCTTCAGCCTTATATTTCTTCTTAGTTGATTACCTCATATCCCTTGTATTCGCTTACACAAAGTATTATAATATGATTATAGGGAAGAAGGTGTTCTTATGATATATACACTTAAATTGGTGTTGTTTATTACCTTTCTTGTAATAAGCTTGTTACCTGATAAGATTTTTGGAAAAAATAAAAAAATTTGGAAAATAGTTCTTGCAATATTGATGGCGGCGACAGCATTGTCATTTATGTACTAAGTTATTTTAAGAATGTAGGGTTTATTTCCCTACATTCTTTTTAGTTTTTTCTGTTTTCTAGATTCTATTTATCCAAGCGCTTCAAAAACTAACTTTTTTAAAAGCTAAGTGTTAGTAAGCTTGTAAGAAACCTAGTTTAAAACAGTAAACCAGCGCTTAAAATGCTGGTTTTCACTGTCTTCAGCCTTATATTTCTTTGTAGTTGATTACCTCATATTTCTTGTGTTCGCTTACACAAAGTATTATAATATAATTATAGGAAAGAAGGTGTTCTTATGTGGAAAAAATATTTTTCAAAATATAGATGGACTGATTTATTTTGGATTTTATTTATCATTTTGACCGGCCTCTATATTGGTAACCATGATTTGTTTCCTCTCAATCATCAAGAAATCTCTTTTCGTGGTAGCTTTTGGGGTCTGGTACTGGCCTTATATCACTTATTGTTCATTGATAAGTTTGTAATTTCGAATCGAAAATAAAGATTAGAGCTATGCTTAGCTGTGTACCTTTAGGATTGATTTTTGGAGGAAGATTTTGTCTCTATTATTTATTATTTTAAATTTGTTTATTTTGTACAAGATCTATTCTTTGAGGCGGGAGAAATCGAAATACTTGATTTATACGGCCTATATCATATTTGGGGTAAATGTAATATATGGTATTCAATGGCTATTAATAGAACTGATTTCAAATATTTCCTCTTGATATGTATGGAAACTATAACAAAACGCATAAGATTTTTGAGTACCTGTTCTTATGCGTTTTTGTAATATTGAAGATTTTCGGTAAGTTTTATACCTTTGGGAAGTCTAGTTTAGAATGCTTTCCCAACCAGAATCTCTGCTTCAATGGTAATCTCTGTCAATTGGCTCCAGTCAATCTTGCTCTGGTCGATGTGAAAGAGGAGAGGAGTCATACTGAGTAGGGATTGGAGCTGCTCAGTTGTGATAGTCTTAGTCAGAGAGGCCGTTTGGCTAGATAGGATGGTAAAGTGTTCTTGGAAATGATTTTTGATATCTTGGTTGGAATAGTCCTTGTTTGTCAGCTGGTCTTGTACCTTCTGACGGATTTCCTTGAGGTGATTTTCAGTTGGAATAACCTTTATCAAGATGCCGTCTTTGGATAAAACGCGACGAAATTCTCCATAGTTGGCAGGGGAAAAGATATCAAGCAGTATATCTATACTAGCGTCTTTTATTGGAAGTCGTGCCAAGTCACCAACGAACCAATTGACTGCCCAGTTTGGTTCACTCTTGGCAGCGATTTGGACGGAATCTTTGGAAATATCAAAGGCATAGAAGGTTTTTTCAGGGTGATTTTCTTGAAGTTTACGAGAATAAAATCCTTCGCCACAGCCGATATCTAAGACTGTGGTGCTAGTTTCTGAATTTGCTAACAAGTCAGATACAGCCTCTAAGATAGCGTGGTAAAAGCCAGCTTCTAGGATTTGTTGGCGATTTTGAAAGTTTTCCTTGTCGTAGTTGGCAGATTGCTTAATTTGAGGTGCTAGATTGACATAGCCAAATTTCGCCAGGTCAAAAGAATGACGATTGCAGCACTTGAGACTGCTCTCTACCAGAGTCAGATTTTCTTGACAGATAGGACAGGCAAAGGCAGTCGCAGAAGCAAAACGCTGAAGTTTGGGTTTGAGATTTGTATTCATAGTTTAAGTGTATCAAAAGAGGCAAATGAAAGCAACTTTAGGAATAAGTAGATGGGAGATTCAGTAGAAATAAAACTAATTCTCCAATTTATAGAATGAAATTGCTTTTATATCTAAATTGCTATATAATAATGATAAGGAGGAAATAAGTATGTTAAAAGAAGTATTAACCGTCGCAAAAGTTGCGAAAAAATCATCACTCTTTTTGGGTGGTGTCGCATTTGGTACCCTTGGTTTGAAAATCTTGGCAAGTAAGGAAGCTAAAAAAGGTTATTCTAAAGCTTTGGCTAAGGCTTACAAGTTGAAAGACGAGCTAGATGCATCTGTTTCTGTTGTGAAGCAACATGGAGACGATGTCTTGCAAGATGCCAAATATTTGTACGAGCAAGAGAAAAAAGAAGAGCAATTAGATAGCCTTATAGGGGAATAATATGTCTTTTAAAGTGCTACATAGAGGATACCAACATATCCGACTATCATCTTCTTTTTCACTCACCTTGGATATTCAAGACTATCTTCGTTCCTTGGCGAGAGATGAAAAGGGGATTGAGTCTATCCAGTTTTACATGGATCAACAGCACTTTACTCTACGTATAAAAGAAGGCTTTTCTGTATTAGATAATGCAGAAGCCTTTTTAAAAAGAATTGATAAAGGGAAAGTTTCTGAGTTGATGACTCTTCCCATTCGTAGAGAAGAGAGTGCTTATTCTATTGTTTCAGGTGCAGCGATTAAGCGTATACTTTTTCGTAGTTTTGTGCCGTATCCTATTCGCTATATATGGACTTGTTATCAGGCTTTGGGTTATATCAGAGAAGCCTATCAAACACTAGCGCGTAAGGAACTAACGATGGAGGTCTTGGACTGTTCGGCGATTTTATTGTCCTTGTTTATGAACCAATCCAAGACAGCTAGCAATATCATGTTTATGCTTGATTTGGGGAATCATTTAGATCAGTGGTCCTTGAAAAAAACTGCAATAGATTTAGAACAGAGTCTTCTTGCAAAAGAGAGCGATGTATTCTTAGTGCAGGGCGATACGGTTGTTAGTATCAAGAGTTCCGATGTTCAAATAGGAGATGTCTTGGTCCTATCTCAAGGAAATGAAATTCTGTTTGATGGACAAGTAGTTTCAGGTTTAGGTATGGTCAACGAAAGTTCCTTGACGGGAGAGAGTTTTCCAGTTGAAAAAAGAGAGTCTGATTTGGTTTGTGCAAATACAGTATTAGAAACTGGAGAGTTACGCATTCGTGTAACCGATAATCAGATGAACAGCCGGATTTTACAACTGATTGAGTTGATGAAGAAATCTGAAGAAAACAAGAAAACGAAACAACGCTATTTCATCAAGATGGCGGACAAGGTCGTCAAATATAATTTCTTGGGGGCTGGGCTGACTTACCTATTGACAGGTTCTTTTTCTAAGGCTATTTCTTTCCTATTGGTCGATTTCTCCTGCGCTTTGAAAATCTCTACTCCTGTAGCTTATTTGACAGCTATCAAGGAGGGGTTGAATCGTGAAATGGTGATTAAGGATGGGGATGTTCTGGAGAAATATCTGGAAGTTGATACTTTCTTGTTTGATAAGACGGGAACAATCACAACTAGCTATCCTATAGTTGAAAAGGTGTTACCTTTTGGAGACTATAGTGAGGAAGATATTCTTAGAATCAGTGCCTGTCTTGAGGAACACATTTATCATCCTATTGCTAATGCCATCGTCAAGCAAGCTGAGATAGAGGGGATTGAACATGAGGAAATGCATGGGAAACTCCAATATATCGCAAGCAAGGGAATCAAGTCCCATATCGATGGTCAACCAGTTCTTATTGGGAATTATGTTTTGATGCAGGATGAGCAGATTCATATCAGTTCAGAACAACATGCTTTAATTGAAGAGTACAAGAGTCACTACAATCTCTTATTCTTGGCTTATCAGAATGAATTAATTGGAATGTTCTGCATTCATACTCCTTTGAGAAAAGAAGCCAAAGCAGCCTTGGAGAAACTTAAGGCACAAGGGAAAAAATTGATTCTGGCAACAGGGGACACCTTGGTTAGAACAGAGGAATTAGTCAAAGATTTGCCCTTTGATCAGGTCTATACAGACTTGAAACCTGATGGGAAATTTGAGTTAGTAGAGGAACTGCATAAAGCAGGTCACACTATTTTGATGGTTGGAGATGGCTTGAATGACTCAGCGGCTCTAACCCTATCAGATATCGGTGTGGTGATGAATGAGAGTGCAGATATTTCTAAGCAGATGAGTGATATCTTATTGTTAGATAATCGCTTGGATTTCTTCCAAGAGTTGGATTCGCTATCATCATCTTTGCAAACACTCATCAAGAAGAATATTCAAGATACCGTTGTCGTAAATAGTAGTTTGATTGGCTTTGGCTTGTTTAATTGGCTCAGTCCTTCAAATCTTTCTATCTTACATAATCTAACAACCTTACGCATTGTACTGCGTAGCCTGTCTATTAAAAATAGATAGATGAGAGTTATTAACAGCAAAAAGGAGTTACCTTTCTCGAGGGTAACTCCTTTGTTTATAGGTAAATGTTGAACAATTTAGTAAGTCAATACAAAGTATTTTTTCTTACCACGACGGATAACAGTCAGTTCGTTTTCTAACTTATCTGCGTCACTCAAGACATAGTCAAGGTCTTGGATGCGGTCGCCGTTTACGTAGATAGCTCCGTTTTGGACGTCTTCACGGGCTTGGCGTTTTGAGTTAACTACACCAGATGAGACGAGCAGTTCCACGATATTGTGGTTTTCGTCTGCTTGAACTTGGTAGTTTGGTACACCACGAAGTCCTTGTTTGAGCTCTTTAACAGAAAGGTTTTTGATGTTTCCTGCAAAGAGTTGCTCAGTGATGTTAAGGGCTTCTTTGTAAGCTTCTTCTCCGTGAACAAGTGTAACGACTTCACGAGCCAAGACTTTTTGTGCCAAGCGTTCGTGTGGCGCTGCTTCAAATTGTTTACGAATGTCTTCAATCTCATCAAGTGACAAGAAAGTAAAGATCTTCAAGAAGCGAACAGCGTCAGCGTCCATAACGTTCATCCAGAATTGGTACATTTCGTATGGAGAAGTCTTTTCAGGATTGAGCCAAACTGCGTTTCCTTCTGATTTACCAAACTTCTTACCAGTTGCATCTGTGATCAGTGGAACAGTGATAACGTGGCCAGTCTTGTCAGCCTTACGACGAAGCAATTCAGTACCAGCTGTCATATTTCCCCACTGGTCAGAACCACCGATTTGAAGAGTGACATTATGGTCTTGGTTAAGGACGAAGAAGTCGTACCCTTGCATGATTTGGTAAGCAAACTCAGTGTAAGAAATTCCTGTTTCGATCCGTTTTTTCACAGACTCCTTGCTCATCATGTAGTTGACAGTAAAGTATTTTCCGATATCACGGAGGAAATCAATGAAGCTGATGCTGCCAAACCAGTCGTAGTTGTTGACCATGACAGCTTTATTTTCACCATTTTCAAAGTCAAGAAAACGAGAAAGTTGTCCTTGGATAGACTTGACCCAGCCATCTACTGTGTCTTTTGTTTGGAGACTACGTTCAGCATCTTTGAAGGACGGATCTCCGATGAGACCTGTAGCACCGCCAACGAGCGCATAAGGTTTGTGACCTGCTAGTTGCAAGCGACGACTTGTCAAGATTGCGACAAGGTGGCCTAGGTGAAGGCTGTCAGCAGTTGGATCGTAGCCAGTATAATAAGAAACTTGACCTTCTTCTAGGGCTTTACGCAAAGCTTCTTCATCAGTCGTTTGAAAAATCAAACCACGCTCTTTTAGCTCATCAAAAATGTGCATGTGTCTTTTCTCCTTTTTAAAAATATTGTTTCTACCTATTGTATCACAAACTTGGGCAATAGCCTAGTAGAATAGGGAAGAAAGTGGCTATTTTATTGAAAGTTTCCCTTTTATGGTATAATAGATAGAGTGAGGAAATCCATGCAAAATCAATTAAATGAATTAAAAACAAAAATGCTGGAATTTTTCCAGCTAGTAAAATCAAAAATAAATCATAAAAAATCAGAGAAAGTCTCAGAAGAGAAGCAGTCGGATGGGACAGGTGGGAAAGTTCTGGCTATCCTAGGTAGCATTTTAGTTGCTATCAAGGGAATTTTGAATACTCTCTTTATTCTAGGCTTTATCGGTGGGCTTTTTGGTGCTGGTGTAGCTCTTGGTTATGGAGTTGCTTTGTTTGACAAGGCCAAGGTTCCCCAAGCGGAGGACTTGGTCAAGCAGGTTAAAAATATTTCTTCCATCTCAGAAATTGTTTATGCAGATGGGAGTGTCATTGCTTCTATCGAGAGTGACCTACTGCGAACTTCTGTTTCATCTGAGGAAATATCAGACAATCTCAAAAAGGCTATCGTTGCGACTGAGGACGAACATTTTCTTGAACATAAGGGGGTTGTGCCAAAAGCTGTGATTCGGGCGACTTTGGGAACTTTTGCAGGTTTGGGCTCATCTAGCGGGGGCTCGACCTTGACCCAGCAGTTAATCAAACAACAAGTGGTTGGAGATGCTCCGACTTTGGCTCGTAAGGCTACAGAAATTGTTGATGCCCTTGCCTTGGAACGCAGCATGAGTAAGGATGAAATCTTGACTACTTATCTCAATGTTGCTCCCTTTGGTCGAAATCATAAAGGGCAGAATATTGCAGGCGCCCAGCAAGCTGCTGAAGGGATTTTCGGTATCGATGCCAACAAGCTGAGTATTCCCCAAGCTGCCTTCCTAGCAGGTTTACCACAGAGTCCGATTACTTATTCCCCTTATGAAAATACTGGAGAGTTAAAGAGTGATGAAGACTTAGAACTTGGTTTGAAGCGGGGCAAGGATGTTCTCTACAACATGTACCGTACGGGTGCTCTGACTCAGGAAGAATACGACCAGTACAAGGATTATAATCTCAAACAAGATTTCTTGCCATCAGGATCTATCAATGCTGTTTCGAGGGATTACCTTTACTTTACGGCTATGGCTGAAGCGACAGACCGTATGTATGATTATTTAGTTCAACAGGACAATGTCTCTAGTCAGGAGTTGAAAAAGGAAGCGGTTCAAAAGGCCTATCATGAGCGAGCTGAGCAGGAACTAAGTAATGGCGGTTATAAAATCACTACAACGATCAATAAAAAAATCCATAACGCCATGCAAAATGCAGTTGCTAACTACGGTCGTTTGGTAGATGATTCGACTGGGCAGCCTGAAGTAGGGAATGTTTTGATGGACAATAAAACGGGTGCTGTTCTAGGATTTGTTGGCGGTCGTAATTACCAGACAAACCAGAATAATCACGCCTTTGATACCAAGCGTTCGCCAGCCTCTACAACCAAGCCTTTGCTGGCTTACGGTATTGCCATTGACCAAGGCTTGATGGGAAGCGCTAGTATCTTGTCCAATTATCCGACAAAATTCTCTAATGGTAATCCTATCATGTATGTGAACAGTCCAGGTACAGGCATGATGACCTTGGGTGAAGCCTTGAACTATTCGTGGAATATCCCAGCCTATTGGACTTATCGCATGCTTCGTGAGAAGGGTGTAGATGTCAAGGGTTACATGGAGAAAATGGGTTATGAGATTCCAGAGTATGGTATCGAAAGTCTGCCTATGGGCGGTGGTATTGAAGTCACAGTCGCCCAGCATACCAACGGTTATCAAACAATTGCCAATAACGGTGTCTACCATCAGAAACATGTGATTTCTAAAATTGAATCATCTGATGGTAGAGTAATCTATGAATTCCGAGACAAACCAGTTCAAGTGTACTCGAAGGCAACAGCAACAATCATGCAGAGTTTGCTTCGTGAGGTGATTTCATCTCGAATCACTTCAAGTTTCCAAACAGACTTGGCTTCTATCAATTCAAGCTTAGCTCGTGCAGACTGGATTGGGAAGACTGGTACAACCAATGAAGATGAAAATATGTGGCTCATGCTTTCGACACCAAGATTGACTCTAGGTGGTTGGCTAGGGCATGATGACAACCGCCCAATGGCTAAGGGAGCTGGGCATTATCGAAATGCTAAATATATGGCTCACTTGGTCAATGCTATTCAACAAGCTGAGCCTGGTGTTTGGGGCAATGAACGCTTTAATCTTGATTCTAGTGTGACCCAATCTCAGGTCCTCAGATCTACAGGGCAGAAGCCGGGCAAAGTATCCGTTAATGGGAAAACGGTGGATCTTTCAGGTTCTACTGTAACGAGCTATTGGGCTAACAAGGCGGGAGCTCCTACGACAAGCTATCACTTTGCTATTGGAGGAAGTGAATCAGATTATCAAAATGCTTGGTCAAGTATCGTTAGCACACTACCGACTTCTTCTAGCTCAAGTACTAGTTCGACTAACAGTTCAAGTAGTAGTTCTAGCAGTACCTCAAGTTCATCATCTACACAACCAAATAGTAGAAGATAGGAAAGTGGCATTGATTGCCACTTTTTTCTTTTTCCCTTTCGTGTTACAATAAAGGTATGAATCAGTATCAGAAAAAGATTGTTAAAGGAACTATTTATTCGCTCCTATCCGGCTTAATCTGGGGAATTTGCGGGATTCTAGGAGAGTATTTCTTTACTCATTATCAAGTGTCCTCTGGTTGGATTACTTCTATGCGTTTGACACTAGCAGGAAGTCTTGTACTCATTTGGTCTGCAATGCAATTAAAATCACAAGTGTTAGATATCTGGCGAGACAAGAAAAATTACCTACCCTTTTTGGCCTATGCTATTTTAGGGATTTTCTCAGTCCAGTATTTTTTCTATCTCTGCGTAGAATACTCAAATGCAGCGACAGCAACTATTTTACAGTTTATCAGTCCTGTCTTTATTCTCTTTTACAATCGCTTGGTTTATCACAAACGAGCCTCAAAAAGTGCTATTTTCTATGTTTTGATTGCCATGCTGGGTGTTTGCTTGATGGCGACAAAGGGAGATCTTTCTCAGTTATCCATGACCCCGCTAGCCCTTGTAACGGGTTTGCTGAGTGCCATGGGGGTCATGTTTAATGTTATCTTGCCCCAGCCTTTTGCGAAACGCTATGGTTTTGTACCTACGGTTGGATGGGGGATGATTTTGGCAGGTTTATTTAGCAATGTTCTGTCGCCGGTTTATCAGCTTTCCTTTACTCCTGATATTTGGAGTATCTTGATTTGCCTTATTATCGCTTTCTTCGGGACGGCTTTTGCTTTTTTCATTTCCATGAAGGCAGTCTCCTTGGTCTCTCCTTTAGTGGTTTCTGTTATCAGTGCCAGTGAACCTCTCTCCTCTGCTCTCTTGAGTGTTTTGTTTTTAGGATTGGTGGTGGATTGGTCCCTTCTTCTAGCTATGGTCCTGATTATTTTACCCATGATTTTCCTATCGATAGAAGAAGCGAAAGAAAGTAAATAAAAAGTCTTTTCTTAATTCTAAAAGTGTGCTATACTAGAATAGTCAATAAAACACGGGGAGATAGTTGTGAAGAGTGTTTTTAGGTTGTATCGGTAGGGGCTTGCTTTTACCGACAGCACGTTTTATCTCACATCCCTAAAAATCATACCTAAAAACAAACAAAAAGGCTTCAAATTTGAGGCCTTTTTTGGTAGAATAGGTATCATTAAAATGAACTAGGAGGCGCCTATGACTGCCACAAAAATGAACGCTCAAGAAATTATCCAATTTATCGCCAATGCTGAAAAGAAAACCAGTGTTAAAGTAACCTTTGAGGGAGAGCTTGCAACTACTGTACCTAGCTCTGTTGTCAAACTAGGGAATGTCCTATTTGGAGACTGGAAGGATGTGGCTCCGCTTCTCGATGGTTTGGTAGAAAATCAAGACTATGTTGTTGAGCAAGATGCTCGTAATTCAGCAGTTCCTTTGCTAGATAAACGTGATATCAACGCTCGTATTGAGCCAGGTGCTATTATCCGTGATCAGGTAGAAATTGGTGATAATGCTGTTATCATGATGGGAGCAGTTATCAATATCGGTGCTGAAATCGGTGCAGGAACCATGATTGATATGGGTGCCATCCTTGGTGGCCGTGCCATCGTTGGGAAAAACAGCCACGTTGGTGCAGGTGCAGTTTTGGCAGGTGTGATTGAGCCAGCTAGTGCTGAACCAGTTCGTGTCGGAGACAATGTTCTTATTGGTGCCAATGCAGTGGTTATCGAAGGAGTTCAAATCGGTAGTGGTTCAGTTGTCGCAGCAGGAGCTATCGTTACCCAAGATGTCCCAGAAAACGTAGTGGTAGCAGGTGTTCCAGCTCGTATTATCAAAGAGATTGATGCCCAAACCCAACAAAAAACAGCGCTAGAAGATGCGCTTCGCACCTTGTAATTGCAAAAGATAAATAGAGGCGGAACCCTTTTCCAGCCTCTTTCTGCTATATAGGAGGATAGATAAATGTTAGATTTGATTCAGACTAGACGAGATTTGCACCAGATTCCAGAGATTGGCTTGGAGGAGTTCAAGACTCATGCTTATTTGCTGGATGTGATTGAGAAATTGACTGCGGGCAAGGATTTTGTCCAAGTTCGTACTTGGCGGACAGGTATTTTGGTCTATTTGCAGGGAAGTCAGCCAGAGCGGACCATTGGTTGGCGGACAGATATTGATGGTCTGCCTATCGTTGAACAAACAGGCCTTCCTTTTGTTTCTCAGCACCAAGGTCGCATGCACGCCTGTGGACATGATTTCCACATGACCATTGCCTTGGGCTGTCTTGGGCACGCCCTTGAGGAGCAACCAAAGAATAATCTGCTCTTTCTTTTTCAACCTGCTGAAGAAAATGAAGCTGGTGGCATGCTCATGTATGAGGATGGCGCTTTTGGAGACTGGTTGCCAGACCAGTTTTATGGCCTCCATGTTCGGCCAGATTTGAAGGTTGGACAGATTGCGACCAATACTCATACACTCTTTGCAGGGACTTGTGAGGTGAAGATTCGTTTCAAAGGCAAAGGTGGCCACGCAGCTTTTCCACATGAAGCTAATGACGCCTTGGTGGCGGCTAGTTACTTTGTGACCCAGGTGCAGTCAGTTATCAGCCGCAATGTTAATCCAATCGAGGGAGCAGTGGTGACCTTTGGAGTTTTCCAAGCTGGAACAACCAACAATGTTATCACAGATACAGCCTTTTTGCATGGAACTATTCGGGCCTTGACACAGGACATGAGCCTCTTGGTGCAAAAGCGGGTCAAAACAGTTGCAGAAGGGGTTGCAGCTGCCTTTGATATGAAAGTCGAAGTGGAACTCAAACAAGGTGGTTACCTGCCTGTTGAGAACCATCCAGCCTTGGCGCGTGAACTGATGGATTTCTTTGAAGAAAAAGACGGAATTGAGTTGATTGATATCGAACCTGCTATGACAGGTGAAGACTTTGGTTATCTCCTTTCAAAAGTTGATGGCGTTATGTTCTGGCTAGGTATTGATAGTCCCTACGCCCTTCATCACCCTCAGATGAGTCCTAAAGAAGAAGCATTAGCTATTGGGGTGGATGCGGTCTCTAGTTTCCTGAAAAAGAAGGCAGCAGAGTAGAGGGCTTGTCTATGAAATTGGAATTACGTAAGCAAGTCTTGCAAGAAATGAAGGCTTTACCTCGAGAGAAAAAACAGTTTATAGACCAAGCTTTAACTGAGCGACTTTTACAACACCCCTTTTACCAAGAAGCTAAGGTCATCGCAAGCTACCTTTCTTTTTCTCATGAGTTTCAAACGCAGGAACTGATTGAGCAGGCGCTGAAGGACGGCAAAAAGGTTCTGATACCCAAAACCTATTCCAAGGGGCGCATGGACTTTGTAGTGTATCATCCGCAACAGTTGGTAAAAACTGCCTTTGGCTTACTGGAACCACAGGGAGATTTGGAAGTAGTGGATGCCTCTCAGATTGATTTGATTCATGTTCCTGGTCTGGCTTTTACGACGAAAGGATATCGGATTGGATACGGTGGAGGTTATTATGATCGCTATCTGGAACATTTTTCTGGTCATACTTTGAGTACGATCTATCCTTGTCAAGTTCAGCAATTCATGCCTGAAAAGCATGATATTCCTGTTCAGGAGGTTCTGATTGATGAAGGAAATCTTTGATAGACGTTACCCTGTGACGAGCTTCTTCCTCTTAGTGACGGCCTTGGTGTTTCTACTAATGTTGGTGACTACAGGAGGAAACTTTGACAGGGCGGATACCTTATTTCGATTTGGAGCCATGTATGGGCCGGCTATTCGCCTCTTTCCTGAGCAGGTTTGGCGTCTCTTCTCTGCCATTTTTGTTCATATTGGGTGGGAACATTTCATTGTCAATATGCTTTCCCTTTATTATCTTGGTAGGCAAGTAGAGGAAATTTTCGGATCCAAGAAGTTTTTCTTTCTCTATCTTTTATCAGGAATGATGGGCAATCTCTTTGTTTTTGTATTTAGTCCCAAATCCTTAGCAGCAGGAGCCTCTACCTCTCTCTATGGGCTATTTGCTGCGATTATCATTCTTCGCTATGCAACGCGTAATCCTTATATCCAACAGCTAGGGCAATCTTATCTGACCCTTTTTGTGGTTAACATTATTGGAAGTGTTCTGATTCCAGGAATAAGCCTAGCAGGCCATATCGGAGGTGCAGTCGGTGGAGCATTTCTAGCAGTTATCTTTCCAGTTCGAGGAGAAAGACGGATGTATAGCGCTAGTCAGAGACTGGTAGCGGTAGTGTTATTCGTAGGACTCGCAGTCTTGCTTCTCTACAGGGGAATGGGAATGTGAAGAAGTTGGAAGACAATTTGTGTAATGAAAAAAGATAAGGCATTTTTGAACCTTATCTTTTTATGTTATTCCTTCTCAGCCAATTCTTTTCCAAGTTGGATGAGGTAATCTTTCAAGTCATCTTTGACTTGTGGGTGTTTGAGGGCGTAGTCAATAGATGTTTTCATAAAGCCGAATTTATCCCCAACGTCGTAACGAGCTCCTGTAAATTCACGGGCGAAAACACGTTGTGTTTTATTAAGCGTATCAATAGCGTCGGTAAGCTGGATTTCATTTCCAGCACCGGGAGCTTGATTTTCGAGGATTTCAAAAATTTCTGGTGTGAGCAGATATCGCCCGATAATTGCTAAATCACTTGGAGCCTCTTCTGGAGTCGGTTTTTCAACGAAAGTTTCGACACTGTAGAGACCATTAATCCCTTCGCCTTGAGGCGCGATAACTCCATATGCTGAAACTTCTTCATGAGGGACAGGCATAACAGCAATGGTTGATGCGTGAGTTGTCTCGTAATCGTTCATTAATTGTTTTGTCAAAGGGACAGCGTGGTCATCTGTGATATCCATTAGGTCGTCACCCAGCATGACAACGAAGGGCTCATTCCCTACAAAAGCTTTGGCTTGTAAGACAGCATCTCCAAGTCCACGAGGATGACTTTGACGGATAAAGTGAAGGCGAATGCCAGTTGTTTCGTCTACCAATTTTAGTAAGTCATGTTTGCCTTTTTCTTTGAGGTTATATTCAAGCTCAAAGTTTGAGTCAAAGTGGTCTTCAATAGAACGTTTTGATTTACCGGTGACAACCAGAATATCTTCAATACCTGATTTAAGAGCTTCTTCTACGATAAATTGGATAGTTGGTTTGTCTACAATTGGCAACATTTCTTTAGCAAGTGCTTTGGTTGCTGGTAAAAATCGAGTTCCAAGTCCAGCGGCAGGGATGACTGCCTTTCTAACTTTTGATGTCATAAGAATCCTTTCTTTAGAGGGTTAAGACCACTCATTTTCTGCTTTAAATTCATTGTTCATGATGTCATAAATGGCATCTTTAATATTGGTTCCGTGGTAAATAACTTGGTAAATGGCTTGTGTAATTGGCATATAGACTCCAAGTTCTTGCGCTAGTTCATAGGCTGCTCGAGTCGTTGAAATTCCTTCAATCACCATGCCCATATTGGCTTCGATATCAGCTAGGGATTCTCCACGACCAAGAGCATCTCCAGCTCTCCAGTTACGAGAGTGGATGGAAGTTCCTGTTACGATTAAATCACCTACACCGGATAAGCCACTATAGGTCAATGGACTGGCACCGAGTGCTACTCCTAAGCGGGTAATTTCTGCCAAGCCTCGAGCGATGATGGCTGCCTTAGCGTTGTCACCAAATCCTAAACCATGTAAAGCTCCAGCACCGACAGCAATAATATTTTTAAGAGCACCAGCGGTTTCGACCCCGATAACATCCGTATTGGTATAAAGTCGGAAGTAGTGATTACTAAAGAGTTCTTGAACGTATTGAGCTGTTTGTAAGTCTTTAGAAGCAGCAGTGATTAAAGTCAGGTCACGCACAATGGTCTCTTCTGCATGGCTAGGTCCTGAGACAACGACGATATCACTGCGGAGATGTTCAGGAATTTCTTCTTCAAGGATGGTTGATAATCGTTTATGGCTATCAGGCTCTAATCCCTTTGATGCGTGCATGATGATAGCCTTATGATCCAAGGTTTTTGCAACTTGTTGGGCAACAAGTCGTGTCACTTTTGTTGGGACAACAAACAAAATCGCATCTACATCTTTCAGTGCCTCTGATAAGTCGGTGTAGGCAATGATATTTTCATCTAGAACGACATCTTTAAAGTAGTGTTTGTTAGTATGATTGGTATTAATTTCATTGATTTGCTCGGGAATGTTTCCCCAAATACGTACCTCGTGTCCATTGTCATTTAAGACTTGTGAAAGGGCAGTTCCCCAAGAACCAGGCCCCAAGACGGCGACGGTTTGTTTTTCCATGTTTTCCTCCTTGATAGAGTTCTCTTTTTATTTTACCACATTCTAGGGGATTTTGCACTTGCATTGCTGGGGAGTGGTGGCTTTGTTACTTGAAAAATATATAAAAACCGAGACTCAGTATTAAACTCATAGTCTCGGTTTTTATATTCGTTATAGTATAGTTAGGTTTATTTCAATTGATCTGTAATGTCTTTTGATAGCAACATTCCCAGATGATAAGTTTTATTGATGTAAGCAATGACATCATTGATATTTTCAGTCGTGTGAATTTTCTCTTTGATATCAGTCCTAAATGTTTCATCCTTTAAAAGTTGTTCTTGGTAGAGTTTTTGCAGTCTCTCCTTCTCGTACTTATTGAGCAGAAAAAGGAAAACCAAACTAATCACAACGAGGATATAAGCATATTGGCTCATAGAATATCTCCCTGTATGATAAAGAAATAGTAGTGAATAAATCGATTTAGTGGACCTAAAATAGCAGAACAAGCCAGCAAAACTTGTTAAGATTTTTGATAGACCTCTAAACTAAAATCCGTATAGGCTGTAGTGTTAGTTACTTAGATTGCTTTGCAATCAAGTAATTAAAAGATTACGACATGAGCCTAATCAAATTGATATTATTTGGTTAGATGAATTAGTGAAGCGTTTAGGCAAGTGTCTCTGGTTACGACGTAAAGTGACTTGAAGATTACGACGTCATGGCCTCTAAATCGATTATATTTAGAGAACATGACTAGTGAAGCGCCTAGCCAAATCTCCGACAAGATTTGGTCTTAATTACTTAGACTGCTTTTTAATCAAGTAACTTGAAGATTACGACATGAACCAAACCAAATCGATATTATTTGGTTTGGTGAATTAGTGAAGCGTTTAGGCAATTCGCCATATAGCGATTGCCGTCAAGAGACTAGGAACTTTAGTTCCAGTCTCTTGTAACGATTTACATCTTCTCAGACGCCTCCACACCCAGCAAGCGAAGGGCTTCTTTGAGAACAACTGCAGTTGCGTAGCTGAGGGCTAGACGGCTGTCACGTTCTGGACTTTCATCCAAGATACGTGTATGTGCATAATATTTGTTAAAAGCTTGAGCTAGGCTAATTGCAAATTTAGCAATGATGGAAGGTTCAAAGTTATCCGCCGCACGGTTGATAATACGTGGAAAGTCTTGGATGAGTTTGATGATTTCCCAGCTTTCAGCATCATTTAAGCTGTAATTAGCCTCTGTTTCTGGTTTGAAATGTGCTTTGCGCAAGATAGATTGGATACGAGCGTAGGCGTATTGAACATAAGGACCAGTTTCCCCCTCAAAGGATACCATGGATTCTAGGTCGAAATCATATCCATTTGTACGGTCAGTCTTAAGGTCATAGAATTTAATGGCTCCAACTCCAACAGCATGCGCTACCTGGTCTTTGTTTTCAAGTTCAGGATTTTTAGCCTCGATTTGTGCTTTGGCACGGCTAACAGCCTCTGCAACTGTAGGCTCTAGTAAGATGACATTCCCTTTACGAGTAGAGAGTTTTTTTCCTTCTTTTGTAACCAAACCAAAAGGAACGTGAGTAATATCTTCACTCCAATCGTAGCCCATTTCTTGCAAGACAGCTTTGAGCTGTTTAAAGTGGGCGGATTGCTCTTGACCAACGACGTAGATAGATTTAGCAAATTGGTATTCGTTTTTACGGTAAAGGGCTGCAGCCAAGTCACGTGTGATATAGAGAGTTGCACCATCAGATTTTTTGATAAGGGCTGGATGTTCAATTCCATATTTCTCAAGATTCACAACTTGGGCACCTTCTGACTCAACAAGAAGGCCTTTTTCAGAAAGAATGTCTACAACTGCATCCATCTTATCATTGTAGAAGGCTTCTCCGTTGTAGCTGTCAAATTCAACCTTCAGTTCATTGTAAAGGCGGTTAAATTCCACTAAACTTTCATCACGGAACCATTGCCAAAGAGCAAGAGCTTCCTCATCTCCATTTTCAAGTTTACGGAACCATTCGCGCGCTTCTTCATCCAAGCTAGGGTCGTTTTCAGCTTCAGCGTTAATACGAACATAGAGTTTAAGGAGTTCATCAATTGGATGAGCTTTAACAGCTTCTTCGTCACCCCATTTTTTGTAGGCAACAATCAGCATCCCAAACTGTTTACCCCAGTCTCCCAAGTGGTTGACTTTGACAGTTTGATAACCGATTTTTTGGAAAATATGTGACAAGCTATCTCCGATAACAGTTGAGCGTAGGTGGCCGATAGAAAATGGTTTAGCAATATTGGGGCTAGACATGTCGATCACAACATTTTCTTGTTTACCAATGTTTTGGTCAGCATAGTGTTCTTTTTCAGTGATAACAGCTTGCAATACTTGAGCAGAAATGGCAGATTTATCAAGGAAAAAGTTAACGTAAGGTCCTGTTGCGACAACCTTTTCAAAGGCTTGGCTATTAATTTTTTCAGCCAGTTCAGCCGCAATCATTTGAGGTGCCTTACGTTCGACTTTTGCAAGAGAAAAAGCAGGGAAAGCGATGTCTCCCATTTCTGAGTTTTTAGGGGTTTCCAGTAAATTTAAAATAGCCTCTTGGTCCAGGCTATCAATGACGCTAGCCAATTCGCTAGCAATCAATTCTTTTGTATTCATTAAGAGCTCCTTTTTGGACTTTTCTACTATTTTATCACAATTTTAAAGAAAGAAGAAAAAATTTTTGAAATCTCCTATTTTTTTGGTATAATATAGTTATAAAATTAGTTATAAATATGCATATAAGAGGATTTTATGAGAAAAAGAGATCGTCATCAGTTAATAAAAAAAATGATTACTGAGGAGAAATTAAGTACACAAAAAGAAATTCAAGATCGCTTGGAGGCACACAATGTCTTTGTGACGCAGACAACCTTATCTCGTGATTTGCGCGAAATCGGCTTGACCAAGGTCAAGAAAAATGATATGGTGTATTATGTACTAGCAAATGAGACAGAAAAGATTGATTTGGTGGAATTTTTGTCTCATCATTTAGAAGGCGTTGCAAGAGCAGAGTTTACCTTGGTACTTCATACTAAATTAGGAGAAGCCTCTGTTTTGGCAAATATTGTAGATGCAAACAAGGATGAATGGATTTTAGGAACAGTTGCTGGTGCCAATACCTTATTGGTCATTTGTCGAGACCAGCACGTTGCCAAACTCATGGAAGATCGTTTGCTAGATTTGATGAAAGATAAGTAAGGTCTTGGGAGTTGCTCTCAAGACTTATTTTTGACAAGGAGAGACGGAAAATGGCGACAGAAAAGCTATCACCCGGCATGCAACAGTATGTGGATATTAAAAAGCAATATCCAGATGCTTTTTTGCTCTTTCGGATGGGTGATTTTTATGAATTATTTTATGAGGATGCGGTCAATGCTGCGCAGATTCTGGAAATTTCCTTAACGAGTCGCAACAAGAATGCCGACAATCCGATTCCTATGGCGGGTGTCCCCTATCATTCTGCCCAACAGTATATCGATGTCTTGATTGAGCAGGGCTATAAGGTAGCCATTGCAGAGCAGATGGAAGATCCTAAACAAGCAGTTGGGGTTGTGAAACGAGAGGTTGTTCAGGTCATTACGCCAGGGACAGTGGTCGATAGCAGTAAGCCGGACAGTCAGAACAATTTCTTGGTTGCCATAGACCGTGATGGCAATCAATTTGGTCTAGCTTATATGGACCTGGTGACGGGTGACTTTTATGTGACAGGTCTTTTGGATTTCACGTTGGTTTGTGGGGAAATCCGCAATCTCAAGGCGCGAGAAGTGGTGCTGGGTTATGAATTGTCTGAGGAAGAAGAACAAATCCTTAGTCGTCAGATGAATCTGGTACTTTCCTATGAAAAAGAAGGCTTTGAAGACCTTCATTTACTGGATTCACGATTGGCAACTGTGGAGCAAGCGGCATCTAGTAAACTGCTTCAGTATGTTCATCGGACCCAGATGAGGGAATTGAACCACCTCAAGCCTGTTATCCGCTATGAAATCAAAGATTTTTTGCAGATGGATTATGCGACCAAGGCTAGTCTGGATTTGGTTGAGAATGCTCGTTCAGGTAAGAAGCAAGGCAGTCTTTTCTGGCTTTTGGATGAAACCAAAACAGCTATGGGTATGCGTCTCTTGCGTTCTTGGATTCATCGTCCCTTGATTGACAAGGAGCGAATCGTCCAACGTCAAGAAGTGGTGCAGGTCTTTCTCGACCATTTCTTTGAGCGCAGTGATTTGACAGACAGTCTCAAGGGTGTTTATGATATCGAACGTTTGGCTAGTCGGGTTTCTTTTGGCAAAACCAATCCCAAGGATCTCTTGCAGTTGGCGACCACCTTGTCTAGTGTGCCACGGATTCGTGCAATTTTAGAAGGAATGGAGCAACCTGCTCTGGCCTATCTGATTGCACAACTGGATGCAATTCCTGAGTTGGAGAACTTGATTAGCGCAGCGATTGCCCCCGAAGCCCCTCATGTGATTACAGATGGGGGAATTATCCGAACTGGATTTGATGAGACCCTAGACAAGTACCGTCGTGTTCTCAGAGAAGGGACTAGCTGGATTGCTGAGATTGAGGCTAAAGAGCGAGAAAATTCTGGTATCAGCACGCTTAAGATTGACTACAATAAAAAGGATGGCTACTATTTCCATGTAACCAATTCGCAACTGGGAAATGTGCCTACGCACTTTTTCCGCAAGGCGACGCTGAAAAACTCAGAACGTTTTGGAACCGAAGAATTAGCCCGAATCGAGGGAGATATGTTGGAGGCGCGTGAGAAGTCTGCTAACCTAGAGTACGAAATTTTTATGCGTATTCGTGAAGAGGTCAGCAAGTACATCCAGCGTTTGCAGGTTCTAGCCCAAGGAATTGCGACAGTTGATGTCTTGCAAAGTTTAGCAGTTGTGGCTGAAACCCAGCATTTGATTCGACCAGAGTTCGGAGAGGATTCGCGAATTGATATCCAGAAAGGTCGCCATGCTGTCGTTGAAAAGGTTATGGGGGCTCAGACCTATATTCCAAATACGATTCAGATGGCAGAAGATATCAGTATTCAACTGATTACAGGGCCCAACATGAGCGGGAAGTCTACCTATATGCGTCAGTTAGCCATGACGGCGGTTATGGCTCAGATGGGGTCCTATGTTCCTGCTGAAAGCGCCTATTTGCCGATTTTTGATGCAATCTTTACCCGTATCGGAGCAGCAGATGACTTGGTTTCAGGTCAATCAACCTTTATGGTGGAGATGATGGAGGCCAACAATGCCATTTCGCATGCGACCAAAAATTCCTTGATTCTTTTTGATGAGTTAGGTCGTGGAACTGCAACTTATGACGGGATGGCTCTTGCCCAGTCCATCATCGAATACATCCATGAGCATATCGGAGCCAAGACCCTCTTTGCGACCCACTACCATGAGTTGACCAGTCTGGAGTCCAGCTTGGAACACTTGGTCAATGTCCACGTGGCAACCTTGGAGCAGGATGGGCAGGTCACCTTCCTTCACAAGATTGAACCAGGACCAGCTGATAAATCCTACGGTATCCATGTTGCCAAGATTGCTGGCTTGCCAGCAGACCTTTTAGCAAGGGCGGATAAGATTTTAACTCAGTTAGAGAATCAAGGGACAGAAAGTCCTGTTCCTATGAAACAAACAAGTACTGTCACAGAACAAATTTCACTCTTTGATACGGCAGCAGAGCATCCTATCCTAGCAGAATTATCTAAACTAGATATTTACAATATGACACCTATGCAGGCTATGAATGTCTTGGTTGAGTTAAAACAAAAACTATAAAGAGAAAATTACTAGTCATTCTAGCTGTATCAAGGAGACTTCTTTGACAAGTTCCCACTTTTTTGCTAGAATAACATCACACAAACAGAATGAGAAGGAGCTGACACATTGTCGCTCCCTTTTGTCTATTTTTTAAGGAGAAAGTATGCTGATTCAGAAAATAAAAACCTACAAGTGGCAGGCCTTGGCCTCGCTCCTGATGACAGGCTTGATGGTTGCTAGTTCACTTCTGCAACCGCGTTATCTGCAGGAAGTGTTAGACGCCCTCCTTGCTGGAAAATATGAAGCTATTTATAGCATCGGGGCTTGGTTGATTGGTGTGGCCTTGGTCGGTCTAGTTGCTGGTGGGCTCAATGTTGTCCTTGCAGCCTATATTGCCCAAGGAGTTTCATCCGACCTTCGGGAGGATGCCTTTCGTAAAATCCAAACCTTTTCTTATGCCAATATTGAACAATTTAATGCGGGAAATCTAGTTGTTCGAATGACAAATGATATCAACCAGATTCAGAACGTCGTCATGATGACCTTCCAAATTCTTTTCAGACTTCCCCTCTTGTTCATCGGTTCGTTTATCTTGGCGGTTCAAACCCTACCCTCTCTGTGGTGGGTGATTGTTCTCATGGTAATCTTGATTTTTAGCTTGACAGCTGTCATGATGGGAATGATGGGTCCTCGTTTTGCCAAGTTTCAAACACTTCTTGAGCGTATCAATGCTATTGCCAAGGAAAATCTACGCGGTGTTCGTGTGGTCAAGTCCTTTGTCCAAGAAAAAGAGCAATTTGCTAAGTTTACGGAGGTTTCAGACGAGCTTCTCGGTCAAAATCTTTACATTGGTTATGCCTTTTCAGTAGTGGAACCCTTTATGATGTTGGTCGGTTATGGGGCGGTATTCCTCTCTATTTGGCTAGTTGCAGGGATGGTTCAGTCGGAACCGTCAGTTGTTGGCTCCATTGCTTCCTTTGTCAATTACCTAAGCCAGATTATCTTTACCATTGTCATGGTTGGATTTTTGGGAAATTCTGTCAGTCGTGCTATGATTTCCATGCGTCGTATTCGAGAAATTCTGGACGCAGAACCAGCCATGACCTTCAAGGATGTCCCAGATGAAGAGTTGGTCGGCAGTCTTAGCTTTGAAAATGTGACCTTTACCTATCCAATGGACAAGGAACCGATGCTGAAAGATGTGAGCTTTACTATCGAACCTGGTCAAATGGTTGGTGTCGTTGGAGCGACTGGTGCAGGAAAATCAACCTTGGCTCAATTAATTCCACGTCTCTTTGACCCACAGAAAGGGGCCATCAAAATCGGAGGCAAGGATATTCGAGAAGTGAGTGAAGGGACCCTGCGTAAAGCTGTCTCTATCGTTCTCCAACGTGCCATTCTCTTTAGTGGAACGATTGCAGATAACTTGAGACAGGGTAAGGGAGATGCTACTCTATTTGAAATGGAGCGAGCAGCCAACATTGCCCAAGCCAGTGAATTCATTCATCGTATGGAAAAAACCTTTGAAAGTCCAGTTGAGGAACGGGGAACCAATTTCTCTGGTGGGCAAAAACAAAGGATGTCGATTGCCCGTGGAATCGTCAGCAACCCGCGTATTCTGATTTTTGACGATTCGACCTCAGCCTTGGATGCCAAGTCAGAGCGCCTGGTTCAGGAAGCCTTGAATAAGGAATTAAAGGGGACGACAACCATTATCATCGCGCAAAAGATTAGTTCGGTTGTCCATGCAGATAAAATTTTGGTTCTGGATCAAGGTCGATTGATTGGTCAAGGGACACATGCAGACTTGGTTGCCAATAATGCCGTTTACCGTGAAATCTATGAAACGCAGAAAGGGAAGGAGGAGTAAAATGAAGACAGTTCAATTTTTTTGGAATTATTTTAAAGTCTATAAGCTATCATTTATAGTTGTTATCCTGATGATTGTTCTGGCAACTCTTGCCCAAGCCCTCTTTCCGGTCTTTTCTGGACAAGCAGTGACGCAGCTAGCTAATTTAGTTCAAGCTTATCAAGATGGAAGTCCAGAACTTGTTTGGCAAAGTCTATCAGGAATCATGGTCAATCTTGGTCTGCTGGTTTTGGTTTTATTTATTTCTAGTGTGATATACATGTGTCTCATGACGCGCGTGATTGCAGAATCGACCAACGAGATGCGCAAAGGCCTCTTCGGTAAGCTTGCCCGCTTGACGGTTTCTTTCTTTGACCGCCGACAAGATGGCGATATCCTGTCTCGTTTTACCAGTGATTTGGATAATATCCTCCAAGCCTTTAACGAAAGCTTGATTCAGGTCATGAGTAATATTGTTTTATACATTGGTCTGATTATTGTCATGTTTTCGAGAAATGTGACGCTGGCCCTCATCACCATTGCCAGCACACCAGTTGCCTTCCTCATGCTGATTTTCATCGTGAAAATGGCACGCAAATACACCAACCTCCAGCAAAAAGAGGTAGGGAAACTCAACGCCTATATGGACGAGAGTATCTCAGGTCAGAAAGCTGTCATTGTCCAAGGAATTCAAGAGGATATGATGGCAGGATTTCTTGAGCAAAATGAGCGCGTGCGCAAGGCGACCTTTAAAGGAAGAATGTTCTCAGGAATTCTTTTCCCTGTCATGAATGGTATGAGTCTGGTTAATACAGCCGTCGTCATCTTTGCTGGTTCAGCTGTACTTTTGAATGATAAGTCTATTGAAACCAGTACAGCCCTAGGTTTGATTGTTATGTTTGCCCAATTTTCACAGCAGTACTACCAGCCTATTATCCAAGTTGCAGCTAGTTGGGGAAGTCTTCAGTTGGCCTTTACAGGTGCTGAACGGATTCAGGAAATGTTTGACGCAGAGGAAGAAATTCGACCTGAGAAGGCGCCGATCTTTACTCAGTTGCAAGAAGGTGTTGAAATTAGTCATATTGATTTTTCATACTTGCCTGATAAACCTATTTTGAAAGATGTCAGCATTTCTGCCCCTAAAGGCCAGATGACAGCGGTTGTTGGTCCGACAGGTTCAGGGAAAACGACTATTATGAACCTCATCAATCGCTTTTATGATGTTGATGCTGGTGGTATTTATTTTGACGGAAAAGACATTCGTGACTATGACTTGGATAGTCTCAGAAGTAAGGTGGGGATTGTCTTGCAAGATTCGGTCTTGTTTAGCGGAACGATTCGAGACAATATCCGTTTTGGTGTGCCAGATGCTAGTCAAGAAATGGTTGAGGCAGCAGCCAAGGCAACCCACATTCACGACTATATCGAAAGTTTGCCTGATAAGTACGATACCCTTATAGATGATGACCAGAGCATCTTCTCAACAGGACAGAAACAATTGATTTCCATCGCTCGAACCCTGATGACAGATCCAGAAGTTCTCATTCTCGATGAAGCAACTTCAAACGTAGATACGGTGACAGAAAGCAAGATTCAGCATGCCATGGAGGCAGTTGTAGCAGGTAGAACCAGTTTTGTCATTGCCCATCGCTTGAAAACCATTCTCAATGCTGATCAGATTATTGTCCTCAAAGATGGAGAAGTCATTGAACGTGGTAACCACCATGAACTTTTGAAACTAGGTGGCTTCTATTCAGAACTCTATCACAATCAATTTGTTTTTGAATAAGAAAGAAGTTGTCCTATGTGGGCAGCTTTTTCTTGTCCATAAAAAATATTTATCACGGACTTTAAAAAAACATATTAGACGAAAGGAGTTTTGAGTGATATGATAGGACTATCGTTAATATTCGAAAGGAGAGGCATCATGGCTAGAACGGTTGTAGGAGTTGCTGCAAATCTATGTCCCGTAGACGCGGAAGGAAAAAACATTCATTCATCTGTATCTTGTAGATTCGCAGAGAGCATTCGTCAAGTCGGTGGTCTCCCTTTAGTCATTCCTGTTGGTGATGAGTCAGTTGTACGCGATTATGTAGAAATGATTGACAAACTTATCTTGACAGGCGGGCAAAATGTCCATCCTCAGTTTTATGGAGAGAAAAAGACCATCGAGAGCGATGATTACAATCTAGTCCGTGACGAATTTGAATTGGCACTCTTGAAGGAAGCGCTTCGTCAGAATAAACCAATTATGGCAATCTGTCGCGGTGTTCAACTTGTCAATGTTGCCTTTGGTGGAACGCTCAATCAAGAAATTGAAGGTCACTGGCAAGGACTACCTTTCGGAACATCTCACTCTATTGAGACAGTGGAGGGAAGCGTGGTGGCTAAGCTATTTGGGAAAGAAAGTCAGGTCAACTCCGTCCATCGTCAAAGTATTAAAGATTTGGCACCTAATTTTCGTGTAACTGCTATTGATCCAAGAGACCAGACCATCGAAGCGATTGAATCTATCGACGAACACCGCATTATCGGTTTGCAGTGGCATCCAGAGTTTCTGGTTAATGAAGAAAATGGCAATTTAGAATTATTTGAGTATTTATTGAATGAACTGTAACGACTGGGACATCTAGTCGTTCTTTCTTCTATTTTTTCAAAATTTTTGGAATGTGGGATTTTTACGCAAACGTTTGAATTCTGATAAAAATTGGAGAAATTCGACAAAAAAACTTGAAAAAAACGAAGGTAAGCGTTATGATAGAAAAGAAGAAATATTGGAGGAATAACATGTCACATATTAAATTTGATTATTCAAAAGTTTTAGACAAATTTGTTGCACCACATGAAGTGGAATACATGCAATCACAAGTAACAGCAGCAGATGAATTGATCCGTAAAGGAACTGGTGCTGGTAGCGACTTCTTGGGATGGTTGGACCTTCCTGAAAACTACGACCGCGAAGAATTTGACCGCATCTTGAAAGCTGCTGAGCAAATCAAATCAGACAGCGATGTTTTGGTTGTGATTGGTATCGGTGGATCTTACCTTGGTGCCAAAGCAGCAATCGACTTCTTGAACCACCATTTTGCTAACTTGCAAACAAAAGAAGAACGCAAGGCTCCACAAATCCTTTACGCAGGAAACTCAATCTCATCTACTTACCTTGCTGACTTGGTAGAGTACGTAGCTGATAAAGACTTCTCAGTAAACGTGATTTCTAAATCAGGTACAACAACTGAACCAGCGATTGCTTTCCGTGTCTTCAAAGAACTTTTGGTTAAGAAATACGGTCAAGAAGAAGCTAACAAACGTATCTATGCAACAACTGACCGTCAAAAAGGTGCTGTTAAGGTTGAAGCAGACGCTAACGGTTGGGAAACATTTGTTGTTCCAGATGATATCGGTGGACGCTTCTCAGTATTGACAGCCGTTGGTTTGCTTCCAATCGCAGCATCAGGAGCTGACATCAAAGCCCTTATGGAAGGTGCGAATGCAGCTCGCAAAGACTACACTTCAGATAAAATCTCTGAAAACGAAGCTTACCAATACGCAGCAGTTCGTAACATCCTTTACCGTAAAGGTTATGCAACTGAGATCTTGGTAAACTACGAGCCATCACTTCAATACTTCTCAGAGTGGTGGAAACAATTGGCTGGTGAATCAGAAGGAAAAGACCAAAAAGGTATCTACCCAACTTCAGCCAACTTCTCAACTGACTTGCACTCACTTGGTCAATTTATCCAAGAAGGAACTCGTATCATGTTTGAAACAGTTGTTCGTGTTGACAAACCTCGTAAAAACGTGACTATTCCTAGCTTGGAAGAAGACCTTGATGGACTTGGTTACCTTCAAGGAAAAGACGTTGACTTTGTAAACAAAAAAGCAACTGATGGTGTTCTTCTTGCCCACACAGATGGTGATGTACCAAACATGTACGTGACTCTTCCAGAGCAAGACGCTTTCACTCTTGGTTACACTATCTACTTCTTCGAATTGGCTATCGCTCTTTCAGGTTACTTGAATGCTATCAACCCATTTGACCAACCAGGTGTTGAAGCTTACAAACGTAACATGTTTGCCCTTCTTGGAAAACCAGGATTTGAAGAATTGAGCAAAGAACTTAACGCACGTCTATAATAGAAGAAAAGAGTGGTTTGTCCACTCTTTTTACTCTCTTTATTCATAGAAATTGGACTCAGCCAAGACTTGTGATATAATATAGAGAGCAAAAAGGCAGATGCCTAGAGACTTTATAGGAGAAACTATGTCAAAAGATATCCGCGTACGTTACGCACCAAGTCCAACAGGACTACTACACATCGGGAATGCCCGTACAGCATTGTTCAACTACCTTTACGCACGTCATCATGGTGGAACTTTTATCATTCGTATCGAAGATACTGACCGTAAACGTCATGTCGAGGATGGTGAACGTTCACAGCTTGAAAACCTTCGTTGGTTAGGTATGGATTGGGATGAAAGTCCAGAAACACATGAAAATTACCGCCAGTCTGAGCGTTTGGACTTGTATCAAAAATACATCGACCAACTGTTAGCTGAAGGAAAAGCCTACAAATCTTACGTTACAGAAGAAGAGTTGGCAGCTGAACGCGAACGCCAAGAAGCAGCTGGCGAAACACCACGCTACATCAATGAATACCTTGGTATGAGTGAAGAAGAAAAAGCAGCTTACATCGCAGAACGTGAAGCAGCAGGGATCATCCCAACTGTTCGTTTGGCTGTCAATGAGTCAGGTATCTACAAGTGGCATGATATGGTCAAAGGTGATATCGAATTTGAAGGTGGCAATATTGGTGGTGACTGGGTTATCCAAAAGAAAGATGGCTACCCAACTTACAACTTTGCCGTTGTTATCGATGACCACGATATGCAAATCTCTCACGTTATTCGTGGAGACGACCACATTGCTAATACGCCAAAACAACTTATGGTCTATGAAGCGCTTGGTTGGGAAGCTCCAGAGTTCGGTCACATGACTTTGATTATCAACTCTGAGACTGGTAAGAAGTTATCTAAACGTGATACTAATACACTTCAATTTATCGAAGATTACCGAAAGAAAGGTTACCTTCCAGAAGCAGTCTTTAACTTTATTGCTCTTCTTGGTTGGAACCCAGGTGGCGAAGATGAGATTTTCTCTCGTGAAGAATTGATTAAACTTTTCGATGAAAACCGCCTGAGCAAGTCTCCAGCAGCCTTTGATCAGAAGAAACTCGACTGGATGAGCAATGATTATATCAAGAATGCAGACCTAGAAACTATCTTTGAAATGGCAAAACCATTCTTAGAGGAAGCAGGCCGTTTAACTAACAAGGCTGAAAAATTAGTTGAGCTCTATAAACCCCAAATGAAATCAGTAGATGAGATTATCCCATTGACAGATCTTTTCTTCTCAGATTTCCCAGAATTGACAGAAGCAGAACGCGAAGTCATGGCGGGGGAAACAGTCCCAACAGTTCTTGAAGCCTTCAAAGCAAAACTTGAGGCGATGACAGATGATGAATTTGTGACAGAAAATATCTTCCCACAAATCAAAGCTGTTCAAAAAGAAACAGGTATTAAAGGAAAAAATCTTTTTATGCCTATTCGTATCGCAGTTTCAGGTGAAATGCATGGACCAGAATTGCCAGATACGATCTTCTTGTTAGGCCGTGAAAAATCAATCCAGCATATCGAAAACATGCTAAAAGAAACCTCTAAATAAGGAGGATGCAACAATGGACATCTGGGAAAAGATGTACGAAGAAGCACAGAAACTATACAAGCCACATGAAGTATCTGATTTTGTTTATGCTAATCATGTCGTTGCCGCAGTAGAAGCAGAAGATGGACAAATATTTACAGGATTCTGTATGGAGGGAACCTGTGGTGTTTTCCATCTCTGCGCAGAGCGGGTAGCACTCTTCAATATGTACCAGTTCTCGGGACAAACTAAGGTTAAAAAAGTCTTAGCCTTTCGAGAGCAACCACCTTATGGTGGAAGTTCGGGTATGCCTTGTGGAGCTTGCAGAGAATTTCTCTTGGAGTTGAACGCTGAAAATAAGGATGCAGAATTTATGATGGACTACGATACAAGAAAGACGGTGAAAGTCGCAGAACTAATCCCCTATTGGTGGGGAGAAGAACGTGCTTCTAAGTTTAATAATCAATAGAAGAGTCAGTATAATTCTGGCTCTTTTTACTTAATTTGAAAAAAACAGAAAAAGTAGTTGACAAAGTTTGAAAAGCCAGTATAATAGTAAGAGTTGAAAATAACAGCTCTGGTCCGTTGGTCAAGGGGTTAAGACACCGCCTTTTCACGGCGGTAACACGGGTTCGAATCCCGTACGGACTATGGTA